>NZ_JBSAXF010000021.1:0-90229 GCF_053427845.1 Burkholderia sp. AW49-1
GCTGTAACGAAAAAGGCGCCCCGAGGGCCCTGAGGGCGCCTTTTTCGTTGATGCGGGCCGGCCTGCGTCGCGGCGGACCGCTCCGACTTATGCGTATGCCGGGCGCGTCTGGCCGGCCACGTCCTTCAGGTAGCGATGCACCGACAGGTCGTCGGCCTGGATTGCCGGTTTCTTGCCCGAGATCAGATCGGCGAGCAGTTGGCCCGACCCGCACGACATCGTCCAGCCGAGCGTGCCGTGGCCGGTGTTCAGAAACAGATTCGAGACCGGCGTGCGGCCGACGATCGGCGTGCCGTCCGGCGTCATCGGGCGCAGGCCTGTCCAGAACGTTGCCTTCGACGTGTCGCCGCCGCCCGGGAACAGGTCGTTCACGCACATTTCGAGCGTCTCGCGACGCGCGGCACGCAGGTTCTTGTCGAAGCCGACGATCTCCGCCATGCCGCCGACGCGGATGCGCTGGTCGAAACGCGTGATCGCGATCTTGTAGGTTTCGTCCAGCACCGTCGACACGGGCGCGGCCGTCTCGTCGATGATCGGTGCCGTGATCGAATAGCCCTTCAGCGGATAGACGGGGATCTTCATCAGGTTCGAGATGAAGTTCGTGGAGTACGACCCGAGCGCGACGACGTATGCATCCGCGCGCACCGTTTCGCTGCCGCACTGCACGCCGGCGATCCTGCCGCCCGCGGTCGCCAGCGCGTCGATCGGCGTGTTGTAGCGGAACTTCACGCCGAGCGATTCCGCGAGCGCCGCGAGGCGCGTCGTGAACAACTGGCAGTCGCCCGTTTCGTCGCCCGGCAGGCGCAGGCCGCCCGTCAGCTTGTGCGACACGGCGGCGAGCGCCGGTTCGGCATTCTTGAGTTCGGCCGGCGACAGCAATTCGAACGGCACGTTCGCTTCCTGCAGCACGGAGATATCTTTCGCCGCGCCATCGAGTTGCTGCTGCGTGCGGAACAGTTGCAGCGTGCCGCCCGTACGGCCTTCGTACTGGATGCCCGTGTCGGCGCGCAGCGCCTGCAGGCAATCGCGGCTGTATTCGGCGAGGCGGACCATGCGGCCCTTGTTGACTGCATAGCGTTCGGCCGTGCAGTTGCGCAGCATCTGCCACATCCACTGGAGCTGGAATCGCGTGCCGTCGAGGCGGATCGCGAGCGGCGCGTGCTTCTCGAACATCCACTTGACGGCCTTCAGCGGCACGCCGGGCGCGGCCCACGGCGCGGCATAGCCGGGCGAGATCTGGCCTGCGTTCGCGAAGCTCGTCTCGAGCGCCGGACCGGCTTCCCGGTCGATCACCGTGACTTCATGACCGGCGCGCGCGAGGTAATACGCGCTTGCCACGCCCACCACACCGCTGCCCAGAATGACGACTCGCATAGCTGCTCCAGATGGAAGGATCAGGTCGAGGCCGGGCGCACGTGCGTCTCCGTGTAACCTCTAGCTGATCTAGTTTTTTGCACTATGGTATTGTCGAATGTGTAGGTTTTGTTATCGTATTTTTCAGGTTTTCAGCATAAACAAATGAGAACGCAACGCCAGCCAGTACGCTCGCTCGACAAGCTCGACCGGCGCATCCTCAAACTGCTCCAGGACGACGGCCGGATGGCGATGAAGGACCTTGCGGAGCAGGTCGGTCTGACCGTCACGCCGTGCATCGAACGCGTGCGGCGCATGGAGCGCGACGGCGTCATCACCGGCTATCACGCGCGCGTCGATCCGGGGCAGCTCGGCGCCGCGTTGCTGGTGTTCGTCGAGATCACGCTCGGCCACAAGGGCGGCAACATGTTCGAGCAGTTCCGGCGCGAAGTGATGAAGATCGACGAAGTGCTCGAATGTCATCTCGTGTCCGGCGATTTCGACTACCTGATCAAGGCACGCATCGGTGAAATGGCCGACTATCGAAAGCTGCTGGGCGACATCCTCCTGCAGCTGCCCGGCGCGGTGCAGTCGAAGAGCTATGTCGTGATGGAAGAAATCAAGGAGACGCTGACGATCTCGGTCGGCGAATGACCGTGGTGCCGCCAGCAGTCCGTCCCTCTATCCCGCCCTTGGCATGCTGCACCAAATACTGTATAAATGTACAGTATTGGGTGCAGGCGAATGGGTGAGCGCATGGACGGTCGGTCCGACAACGAATTTCCGATAGCGCCGCCGGCGCCCCGCAAGGGGCGCGGTGCGGTCGACAACCTCCAGGGGCGATACGAAACGGCGCTGCGCGAAGCGGTCGACGACGGCTGGACACACGAATCGGACGACGCCGATCTGCCCGCGCCGCTGCGCACACAGGTGTTCGAGGAGCGCGCAAAGAGCATCCTGACGCACAACCAGTCGCCGGACATACCGTTCAGCGTGTCGCTCAATCCGTATCGCGGCTGCGAGCATGGCTGCATCTACTGCTTTGCACGGCCAACCCATAGTTACCTCGGTCTGTCGCCGGGGCTCGATTTCGAGAGCCGCATCTACGCGAAGGTCAACGCGGCCGAATTGCTCGAGCGCGAGATTTCGCGCAAGCGCTACGTGCCGGAGCCGATCGCGCTCGGCGTCAACACCGATGCATACCAGCCGGTCGAGCGCGATCTGCGCATCACACGCAGCGTGATCCAGGTGATGCACGATCACGGGCTGCCGTTCGCCGCGATCACGAAATCTTCCCTGATCGAGCGCGATCTGGATCTGCTGGCCCCGATGGCCGAGCGCGGGCAGGTGATGGCCGCGGTCACGATCACGACGCTCGATGCCGATCTCGCGCGCACGCTCGAGCCGCGTGCGGCGACGCCGGCGCGCCGGCTGCGCACGATCCGCGCGCTGCGCGATGCGGGTGTGCCGGTAGGCGTAAGCATTGCACCGATGATCCCGTTCGTCACCGAGCCGGACATGGAGCGTGTGCTGGAAGCTTGTGCGGAAGCCGGCGCGACGCACGCGAGTTACATCATCCTGCGGCTGCCGTGGGAGGTCGCGCCGCTGTTCAAGAACTGGCTCTCCGCGCATTTCCCCGATCGCGCGGAGCGCGTGATGAACCGAGTGCGCGACATGCGCGGCGGGAGGGACTACGACTCGGATTTCGCGAAGCGGATGAAGGGCGAGGGAATCTGGGCCGACCTGTTGCGGCAGCGGTTCCGTCAGGCCGTGAAGCGGCTAGGGTTGAACGAGCGTGCGAACGGCATTCTGGATCTGTCGCAGTTTCGCGGTGCACCGGCGACCGGGGCGGCAGCGCAGCGCCCGGTGGCGGGCGCGACCGGCACGAAGTCGCGTGACGACGTGCAACTGAGCCTGTTCTGATCCGGCCGACGCGTGTTGGCGCTTACTGCGAGATTTGCTTCGCCGCTTCGACTTGCGATTCGAAGTACGTCTGGAACGACAACGCGAGGGCGGTCATCAGCAGGAACGCACCGATCAGCAGCGAGAAGATCACGATGAAGATCACCGTCCAGCCTGACTGGCTGTGCTTGCCGGTGTCGGCATTGAATTGCGCGTCCCACTTCTCGTCGGGGCGCAGGCCGTAGACGAGCGCGGCAAGGAACGCAGCCAGAAGCGAGATCGCACCCGGCACGGCGAGCCACCAGCCGAGGTTGGCACTACGCTGGGTCGCGGCGAGCAGCAGGAATCCCGGGATCCCGACGATCGTCGCGAGCAGGTGCGCCCAGCCGTACACGTCGCGAAAGCCGTACAGGTAGAAGCGGTGCGCGCCGAGCGAACCGAGCAGGAACGCGAGGGCGGCGGTGAGCGTCTTGGAGCGGAAGCGGCGGGACGATGCGGTGCTGCTGGACATGGATGGCGGCGAATTATCGTTGGCATGGGCGGCCGGCAGGCCGGCACGGGGCGCTCGGCCCGGCACGCATTCTACGATGCCCGGTCGGGCCCGGTCACCCCTTGCCTGCGTCAAGGTGCCGCATAGGTGATGCGATAGATGGCGCCTGCGTAGTCGTCGCTGACGAGCAGCGAGCCGTCCGGCAGCGGCAGTACGTCGGCCGGGCGCCCCCACACGGTGCCGTCCGCGCGCAGCCAGCCTGTGATGAACGGTGTCTGGCTCGCGTGGCTGCCGTCGGCCGACACGACCGCGCGCATCACGCGATAGCCGACCTTCGTGCTGCGATTCCACGAACCATGCTCGGCAATGAAGATATTGTTGCGGTATGAGGCCGGAAACATCGGCCCCGTATAGAAGCGCATGCCGAGTGCCGCGACGTGCGCGCCGAGTTTCAGCACGGGCGGCGCGTAGCGGCGGCACACGTCGGCGCTCCCGAATTCAGGATCGGGCGTGTCGCCGCCGTGGCAGTAAGGAAAGCCGAAATCGAGGCCTGCGCGCGGCGCACGATTCAGCTTGTCGTCGGGCACGTCGTCGCCCATCAAGTCGCGCCCGTTGTCGGTGAACCACAGCTCGCGCGACTCGGGGTGCCAGGCAAAGCCGACGGTATTGCGCACGCCGCGGGCAAACACTTCCCGGCTGCTGCCGTCCGCGTTCATGCGTGCGATGATCGCGTATCGATCGCGATCGGCGAGGCACACGTTGCATGGGGCGCCGGTCGGCACGTAGAGCTTGCCGTCGGGGCCGAATGCGATGAATTTCCAGCCGTGATGATGATCGGTCGGCAGCGCATTCGTCACGACCGCCGGCGCCGGAGGCCTGGCGAGCCGGTCGTCGATGTGATCGAGGCGCAGAATGCGCGATACGGCGGAGATATAGAGTGCGCCGTCGCGGTACGCAACGCCGACGGGCATGTCGAGCCCCGCTGCGATCACGTAGCGGGCCGTGATCCGGCCCTCTTGCATCACGAATGCATGCACGCGGCCTTCCCGCGAGCCGACATACAGAATTCCGCGCGGCGACCATGCCATTTCGCGGGCGGTCGGCACCGCGTCGGTCAGGACGTCGACATGGAAGCCGGGTGGCAAGACGAGTTTGTCCACCGCCGGTGCGGCGCAAGCCGCGGTGGCTGCGAGGCAGGTGACGAGGCAGGTCAGCAAGCCCGCGAGGCGGTGCTGCGCGCGGCGTGCCGGGCTGGCGCAAGATAGCGACATGGCGGCGGTGAGCGTCGTGGACACGGCGATTGTATGCCCGGCGCGCAGGGCATCCATGGAATATTTGCGCGTAAGTGTTTGTTGTGGCTTTGGTTTCCGGCTATAATCGCATGTTTCAGTAGTTTCGAACCCGGTTTTCCCGAAGGATTTCATATGGTTATCATCCGTCTGGCTCGCGGCGGCTCGAAGAAGCGCCCGTTCTACAACATCGTCGCTACCGATTCGCGCAATCGTCGTGACGGCCGCTTCATCGAGCGCGTCGGCTTCTACAACCCGGTCGCCACGAAGGGCGAGTCGCTGCGTATCGCTCAGGACCGCCTGACGTACTGGCAAGGCGTTGGCGCGCAACTGTCGCCGACCGTCCAGCGTCTCGTGAAGGAAGCGCAAAAGGCGCAACCGGCTGCCTAACATGGCGCGGTGTGCCGGTCGTGCCGGCTGCAAGGAGCATTGATGTCCGGTCACGATTCCGGTAACGCAAAGCGCGGGCGAGCGTCATTTGGCGCATTCGTCCGCAAGCCGGTCGAGCGCGACACTGTCGCGAGCATCGGTGTGGCTGCCGAGCAGGGCAGTCTCGAGGCAGTACAAGCCTGGCCCGACGATGCTGTCGAGGTCGGGGCGGTCGTCGACGCCTATGGCCTGAAAGGCTGGGTCAAGGTGGCGACGCATGCAGACGCCGGTCGCGGCGGCGATGCGCTGCTCGAGGCGCGCCGCTGGTGGCTGGAACGGGGTGGGGAGCGGTTATCCGCCCGCATCCTGCAGTCGAAGACGCACGGCGACACAGTCGTCGCGCATACCGCGGGTGTCAGCGACCGCGATGCCGCACTGGCTTTGCGCGGCTTTCGCGTGTTCGTGCGCCGGGAAGATTTCCCGGCATTGGCCGCGGACGAATTCTATTGGGTCGACCTGATCGGCCTCGAAGTCGTCAACGAGCAATCGGTGGCGCTCGGGACGGTAAGCGGGATGATCGACAACGGCGTGCATTCGATCATGCGCGTCGAGTATCCGGCAGTCGGCAAGGATGGTCGGCCGACCACCGACGAACGGCTGATTCCGTTCGTCGGCGTCTACGTCAAAACGGTGGATCAGGCGGCACGTCGCATCGTCGTCGACTGGGAAGCCGATTACTAATGAACCAGGTTACGGAGAGCGCGGTGCAGTTCGACGTCGTCACGCTCTTTCCCGAAATGTTCCGCGCGCTGACCGACTGGGGAATCACCAGCCGGGCCGTGAAGCAGGGGCGCTTCGGGCTGCGCACCTGGAATCCGCGTGATTTCACGGCGGACAACTACCGCACGGTCGACGATCGTCCGTACGGCGGCGGTCCGGGCATGGTGATGCTGGCCAAGCCGCTCGAGGCCGCGATCGGCGCTGCGAAAGCAGCGCAGGCGGAGCAGGGCGTCGCGAGCACGCGTGTGGTGATGATGTCGCCGCAAGGTGCGCCGTTCACGCACGAACGTGCAGTGCGAATGGCGCAGGAGCCGGGTGTCATCGTGCTGTGTGGCCGCTACGAGGCGATCGATCAGCGTCTGCTCGACCGTTGTGTTGACGAGGAAATCAGCCTCGGCGATTTCGTTCTGTCCGGTGGCGAACTGCCGGCGATGGCGATGATGGATGCCGTCGTGCGTCTGCTGCCCGGCGTGCTGAACGATGCGCAGTCGGCCGTGCAGGACAGCTTCGCGGACGGGCTACTCGATTGTCCGCATTACACGCGCCCCGAGGAGTACGAGGGGATGCGCGTGCCGGACGTGCTGCTCGGCGGCCATCATGCCGAGATCGAGCGGTGGCGGCGTCAGGAAGCATTGAGGAATACGTTGCGGAAGCGGCCGGACCTGATCGTCCGGGCGCGCCGCGAGAAGTTGTTGAGCCGTGCCGACGAGGCGTGGCTTGCGAACCTCGCACGCGAAGCGAAGAACGCCTCCTGAGGCGGCGGCGCGGGCGGGAAATGGCGGTGCCGTGCATGCGTGCGCGGTGCCTGATGTGAATCCATCCTCTATCGGGGCCAAGCCTGGAAGCAGGCGGGTGCAAACGCCGACAAGATGGCTTTAGGAGTCAGTGATGAATCTGATTGCAAAACTTGAGCAGGAAGAGATCGAGCGCGCGCTCGCCGGCAAGACGATCCCCGAATTCGCCCCGGGCGACACGGTGATCGTGAACGTGAACGTGGTTGAAGGTAACCGCAAGCGCGTTCAGGCGTACGAAGGCGTCGTGATCGCGATTCGCAACCGTGGTCTGAACTCGAACTTCATCGTCCGCAAGATCTCGTCGGGCGAAGGCGTCGAGCGTACGTTCCAGACCTACTCGCCGCTGCTGGCGAGCATCGTCGTGAAGCGTCGCGGTGATGTGCGTCGCGCGAAGCTGTACTACCTGCGCGAGCGTTCGGGCAAGTCGGCTCGAATCAAGGAAAAGCTGGTGTCGAAGGATCGCACCGCAGCAGCTTCCCAAGAGTAAGAGCTGTAAGGAAAAAGCACCCTCCCGGGTGCTTTTTTCATTCTGGCGCGACAATATGCTCGATACGTCACGAACTCGAGACCTCCATTGAATCGCCGCCCCATCATTGACCCTGAGGTGCTGCCGGTCGAAGGCACCGGCGCCGGCCTGCCGTCCATCGAAACCCGCTTGATGACACCACCCGGGCTGCGCGAGCGTTTCGCGCGCACGCTTGAATGGAGCGTCGAACCCGGAGAGGTGCGGCTGCAGGAGGGCGTCGATCCGCGCAGCGCGGCCGTCCTCATCCCGCTCGTCGTTCGCGAGAGTGGCCTTACCGTGCTGCTGACCCAGCGAGCCGATCACCTGAACGACCATGCCGGGCAGATCAGCTTCCCCGGTGGCCGTCGCGAGCCGTTCGATCGCGATGCGACGGCCACCGCGTTGCGCGAGGCGAAGGAAGAAATCGGACTGGCCGCCGAACCGGTGGAGGTTCTCGGTGCGCTGCCCGACTATCTGACGGGGACCGGCTTCTGCGTGACGCCCGTCGTGGGGCTCGTGCATCCACCGTTTAGCGTGCAGGCTGACGCGTTCGAAGTTGCCGAGATTTTCGAGGTGCCGCTCACGTTCCTGATGAGTCCAGCAAACCATCAGGTGCGCGTGTTCCGCTGGGAGGGTGGCGAGCGTCGTTTTTTTGCGATGCCCTATCCGAATGGCGAATCGGCCGGGCATTACTTCATCTGGGGCGCAACTGCCGGCATGTTGCGCAATCTGTACCGCTTCTTGGCAGCCGGATAGCATCCCTCCCAAACCTGCGCACGCGGCCGGCTGCCGGCCCGTCGCGTCGGCAGCCATGCGCCGCTTACGCTGTGCTATCGTTATGCAAAAAATGACATAACTCCGAAGACGGCGCCACGCATGACTTTCTTTTCGGTTCTTCTCGCCCTCATCATCGAACAGGTCCGCGCGTTGTCGCCGAGCAATCCGGTGTTTGCGCTGTTCCAGTTTCACGCGGAAACCGTCGCGCATGGCCTTGACGCCGGCAAGCAAAAGCATGGCGTGCTCGCATGGCTCGCAGTCGTGCTGCCGTGGGTGCTGGTCGTCGCGCTGATCTACTTCCTGCTGTTCAAGGTGAGCTTCGTGCTCGCTTTCATCTGGAACGTCGTCGTCGTGTATTTCACGCTCGGCTTCCGCCAGTTCAGCCACTATTTCACCGATATCCATCTCGCGCTCAACAACGACGACGTGCCGCGCGCGCGTGAAATCCTGCACGAGTGGACGGGTCTCGACACGGTCGACATGCCGGTCGGCGAAATCGTCCGCCATACGCTGATTCATGCGGTCGTTGCGTCGCATCGCCACGTGTTCGGTGTGTTCTTCTGGTACGTGCTGCCGATCGGTCCGGCCGGTGCCGTGCTGTACCGGATCTCCGAATATCTCGCGCGCAGCTGGTCGACGCCGGGCGACGATCGGACGGCCGCGTTTTCCACGTTCGCGCAGCGCGCGTTCTTCGTGATCGACTGGATTCCGTCGCGCCTGACCGCGCTCGGCTTCGCGATCGTCGGCAACTTCGAGGATGCGATCTACGCGTGGCGCAACCACACGCGCCAGTGGCCCGACCCGAACGACGGCGTGCTCCTCGCGGCCGGCAGCGGTGCGCTCGGCGCGCGCCTCGCGGGGCCGCTGGCGGAACCGTCGAGTCTCGACGCGCTGGCGGTCGGTGACAGCGGGCCGTTGACGGTCGGCGATGATTGCACGCCGCGCACGCTGCAGTCCGCGGTCGGCCTGGTTTGGCGTGCCGTGATCCTGTGGATGATCCTGCTGTTGATGCTGACGCTGGCCGTCTGGGTGTCATGACGCGGCAGCGCACGTGCGCGTTGAAACGAAAAAGGCCGGCTTCATGCCGGCCTTTTTGCTGTGCGGCACGTTGATCTGCTCAGTCGTCGAGCGGATCGCGTATGGCGCCGCATTGCCAGCATGCGGTGAACTGGGCCTCCAGCGCCTCGCCGCATTGGCGGCAGCGCCACGGAGCGGCGCTGGCCGACGGGCCGTGCGACGCCGCATCGAGGAGCCGCCGGGCGAGTGCATCGTCGCGCTCGTCGTCGAGCCACAGCTCGGGGGTGCAAGCGTCGGCGGGCAGGCCGCCGAGCGCGCCGGTCGCGTAGCAGTTGTGCAGTTCGCAGCCGATGCCGGCCGCCTGCAGCACATTCGCCCAATGCTGCGCGGTGGCGAGGTCGGGGGCCTTGAAACGCATCGCGGCTCCTGTCTGTGAAGGCCGGGCCGGCCCGGCCGCCTTGCCCGCCGTGCGGTTAGCGGACGATCTGGCTTGCCTCATGCACGAGTTGCGCGTAAAGCGCATGCCGCGACGGCGAGATGCGACCGTCGGAGACGGCTTCGAGAATCGCGCAGCCTGGCTCGTGCAGATGATGGCAATTATAGAAACGGCAGTCCGCGAGCAACGAGCGGAATTCCGGGAACGCGCGCTCGAGGCGGCCTTCCGTCAGGTGATAGAGGCCGAATTCCTGGAAACCCGGCGAATCGATCAGCGCGCCGCCGCCTTCGAGCGGGTAGAGGCGCGTGAACGTCGTCGTGTGACGGCCGCTGTTGAGCGCGGCCGAGATTTCGCGGGTCGCGGCTTCGGCATCGGGCACGAGCAGGTTCACGAGCGTTGACTTGCCCATCCCGGACTGGCCGAGCAGGATCGTCGAATGCCCGGCCAGATGCGGCATCAGTTGCGCGCGCGCATCGTCGGGCGCGCCCTTTACCGATAGTTCGAGCACGTCGTAGCCGAGCGCGCGGTAGGGCGCGAGGCGCTCGCGTGCGACCGGCAGCGCGGCCTCGACGTCGATCTTGTTCAGCACGACGAGCGGCTTCAGCTCGTTCGCTTCGGCCGCGATCAGCGCGCGGCCGAGGAGGTCCTCGCTGAAATAGGGCTCGGTCGCGAGCACGATCAGCAACTGGTCGAGGTTGGCCGCAAACAGCTTCGACTTGAACTGGTCGGAACGGTACAGGAGGTTACGCCGCTCGCCGATCTCGACGATCACGCCCTGATCGGCCGACGCCTGTTCGTACACGACGCGGTCGCCGACCGCGATCTCGCTTTTCTTGCCGCGCGGGAAGCACTGCAGCATCGGGCCGCCGTCGTCGGGCGCGACGATGTAATGGCGGCCATGCGCCGCGATCACGCGGCCTTCGACACGCGGCGCGCCCGATGCGCGCGCAGCCGGATTGCGGGAGGTCGGCCGGCTCATGCGTGCTGCATCAATCGGTCGATCCGCTGCGATGCCGGCGGATGCGAGTAGTAGAAGGCCGTGTAGACCGGGTCCGGCGTGAGGGTCGACGCATTGTCCTCGTAAAGCTTCACGAGCGCGCTGACGAGATCCTGCGCGTCGGTCTGGCTCGCCGCGAACGCGTCGGCCTCGAATTCATGCTTGCGCGACGTGAGGCTGCTGAACGGTGTCGCGAAGAACAGGAACACGGGGAGCGCAAGGAAGAACAGCACGAGCGCGGCGCCCGCGTTGCTCGTGTCGAGCGACGGCGTGACGCCGAGCCCCGTGTAGAACCACGTGCGCTGCGCGAGCCAGCCGAGCAGTGCGAGCAGCACGAGGCTCAGCAAGAATGACACGAGCATCCGCTTCATTACGTGGCGGCGCTTGAAGTGGCCGAGTTCGTGCGCGAGCACGGCCTCGATTTCCTGGCCGGACAACCGAGCGAGCAGCGTGTCGAAGAATACGATCCTCTTCGACGCACCGAAGCCCGTGAAGTACGCGTTGCCGTGTGCGGAACGGCGGCTGCCGTCCATCACGAACAGGCCTTTCGCCGCGAAGCCGCACCGTTTCATCAGCGACTCGATGCGTACGCGCAGCGCTTCGTCCTTCAGCGGTTCGAACTTGTTGAAGATCGGCGCGATGAAGGTCGGGTAGATCAGCAGCACGAGCATCTGGAATGCGACCCAGACGATCCAGGTCCACAGCCACCACAGGCTGCCTGCCTGGTTCATCAGCCAAAGCACGACGAACAGCAGCGGCAGGCCGAGCACGGCGCCGAGCAGCGTGTTCTTCAGCATGTCGGTGAAGAACAGGCGCTTGGTCATGCGGTTGAAGCCGAACCGCTGTTCGATCCCGAATTGGCGGTAATACTCGAACGGCACGTCGATCACGCCCATGATCGCGAGCACGACGGCGACGAGCGCGACCTGCTGACCGTAGCCGCGGCCGAACCAGCCCGTCAGCAGCGTGTCGAGGGCGCCGACGCCGCCGAGCAGCGTGAGGCCGACCAGCACGGCCGCGCTGACGACGATTTCAAACATCGCCAGCCGGGTGCGCTCGACCGTGTAGTCGGCGGCGCGCTGGTGGGCGGTCAGCGGAATGGTGGCGCTGAACTGCGCGGGCACGCCGTTGCGGTGTGCGGCGACGAAGCGGATCTGCCGCGACGCGAGCCACAGCTTGGTGACGACCATCGCGAGCACGGCGATCGCGAACAGCAAGGTGAACGAAAAGGGTGACATCGAAGGCGCCAAAGGGTTCTATGCGAGAATTATATGTTCTTGCGGACCGGGCCCGCTCACGCGCTGCCGGCCGCCCGGGCGGCGCCGCGCGCCGTCCGCCATTTTCCAGGATGACTCATGACCGATACCGCCGCTTCCGCCAGCCAGCCCGCGCTCGTGCGCAACGAGTTGAACCTCGTCTGGCTCGACATGGAGATGACGGGCCTCGACCCGGATAACGACCGCATCATCGAAATCGCGGTCGTCGTGACCAATTCCACGCTCGACATCGCGGTGGAAGGCCCCGTGTTCGCGATCCACCAGAGCGACGAAACGCTCGCGAAGATGGACGACTGGAACAAGTCGACGCACGGCCGCTCGGGCCTGATCGAGCGCGTGCGCGCGTCGACCGTGACCGAGGCGGACGCCGCCGCGCAGCTGCAGGCGTTCCTCGCGCAGTACGTATCGCCCGGCAAGTCGCCGATGTGCGGCAATTCGATCTGCCAGGATCGCCGTTTCATGGCGCGCTGGATGCCGGAATTCGAGCGGTTCTTCCACTACCGCAACCTGGACGTCAGCACGCTCAAGGAACTGTGCCGCCGCTGGCAGCCCGCGATCTACAAGGGCTTCCAGAAGCGCGCGATGCACACGGCGCTCGCGGACATCCACGAGTCGATCGACGAACTGAAGTATTACCGCGAGCATTTCCTGATTCCGGCCGCTTCGGCGCCGGCAGGCGAGTCCGCGCCGGCCGCCTGAGCGGGCCGGCACGCGCTCAGCGCGGCGCGCGTTGCGCGCTCTTCGGCCGGAACGCCGCGACCACCGCGGCGTCGGTCTCGATGTACGGGCCGCCGATCAGGTCGATGCAGTAGGGTACGGCCGCGAAGATGCCGGGCACGGTCGACTTGCCGTCGGCGTCGCGCAGCCCTTCGAGCGTTTCCCGGATCGACTTCGGCTGGCCGGGCAGGTTGATGATCAGCGCCGCGTGGTCGGCCGTCTCGCGGATCACCGCGACCTGCCGCGACAGGATCGCGGTCGGCACGAAATTCAGGCTGATTTGCCGCATCTGTTCGCCGAATCCCGGCATTTCCTTCGTCGCAACGGCCAGCGTGGCTTCCGGCGTCACGTCGCGTCGCGCGGGGCCGGTGCCGCCGGTCGTCAGCACCAGATCGCAACCCGCGACGTCGACGAATTCTGCGAGCGTGGCGGAGATCGTCGGCGCGTCGTCCTGGATCAGCCGGGTTTCGGCGCGCCACGGCGAGCGCAATGCGCCGGCGAGCCATTCCTGCAGCGCCGGAATGCCCTTGTCCTCATAAACGCCCGTGCTGGCGCGGTCGCTGATCGACACGAGGCCGACCACGAGCTCGTCCGGGTGGTTACGCTTCGTCGTCATGGTCGTCTCCGGCTTCGTCCGGCGCTTCGTCTGCGTCGGCCTCGTCCGAACCGCTCGCGGTCTTGATCCACTGGAACAGCTCGCGGAAATAGCGCGGCGGCTTGCCTTGCTGTGCTTCCTTGCGTGCGTTGCGGATCAGCGTGCGGCCTTCCTGGATGTCGGCTTCGGGATGCCGGCGGAGGAATTCGGTCAGCGCGTCGTCGCTGGCGAGCAGCTGTTCGCGCGTGCGCTCGATCCAGTGCAGGCGGGCGGTCGCGGCCTTGTTCACGCCTCGCTGGGCGTCCAGCGCGGTGCGCAGCGCGGCCGTTTCCTCGTCGGTCAGCGAGCGCATCACGCGGCCGACGTACTGGAGCTGGCGGCGCTTGCCTTCGTGGTCGGTGATCCGGCGCGCCTCGCGCACGGCGTCGGCGAGGTCCTCGGGCATCGGCATGCGCTTGAGCGCGTCCTTCGGCAGGTCGACCAGGGCCTGGCCGAGCTCCTGCAGCGCGTGCATCTCGCGTTTCAACTGGGATTTGCTGGGGCGATCGTAGCCATTGCCGTCGTCGTCGGCGGCGTGCTCGATCGGCTGGATTCGGGTTTTGCGTGTCATGGGCGGCATTGTATCGCGGCGCGGACACCCCAAGCTTGTCGGTATGTGGCCCCGGACCTTGCTATGATCGCGGGATACGCAACATTTTGAACATGCGGGCGGCTCGCCCGCCACCGGATATCACGACGATGGCAGCCAATCTCGACGTACAAGCGCGCTATTTCCCGCACACGCAGGACCAGCTCAAAGAAATTGCCTCGGACATCCTTCGCCATGCGAAGGCACTCGGCGCGACGGACGCCGCGACCGAAATCTCCGAAGGCGACGGCCTGTCGGTGTCGGTGCGCCGCGGCGAGGTCGAGACGATCGAACACAACCGCGACAAGATGGTCGGCGTGACGGTGTTCATCGGCAAGAAGCGCGGCAACGCGAGCACGTCGGATTTCTCGCCGGCCGCGATCAAGGACACCGTCGCCGCCGCGTACAACATCGCGCGCTTCACGGCCGAGGACGACGCGGCCGGCCTCGCCGAGGCCGAGCTGCTCGAAACCGACCCGCGCGACCTCGATCTCTACCACCCGTGGGCGCTGACGGCCGACGAGGCCGTCGAGCTCGCCCGCCGCGCGGAAGACGCCGCGTTCGCGGTCAGCCCGCAGATCCGCAACTCGGAAGGCGCAAGCGTGTCGGCGCAGCATTCGCAGTTCGTGCTCGCGACGTCGCGCGGCTTCCTCGCGGGCTACCCGTACTCGCGCCACTACATCGCGTGTGCGCCGATCGCGGGCACTGGCCGCCACATGCAGCGCGACGACTGGTATTCGTCGAAGCGCAGCGCGGTCGACCTCGCTGCGCCGGAAGCCGTCGGGCGTTATGCGGCCGAGCGTGCGCTTGCGCGGATGGGCGCGCGCCGTCTCGACACCCGCAAGGTGCCCGTGCTGTTCGAGGCGCCGCTCGCGGCCGGCCTGCTCGGCGCTTTCGTGCAAGCCGTCAGCGGCGGCGCACTGTACCGCAAGACGTCGTTCCTCGTCGACAGCCTCGGCAAGCCGGTGTTCGCACCGCACGTGCAGGTCGTCGAGGATCCGCACGTGCCGCGTGCGATGGGCAGCGCGCCGTTCGACGAGGAAGGCGTGCGCACGCGTGCGCGCAGCGTCGTCAGCGACGGTGTCGTCGAAGGCTACTTCCTGTCGACCTATTCGGCGCGCAAGCTCGGCACGCAGACGACCGGCAACGCGGGCGGTTCGCACAACCTCGCGCTGCGCAGTTCGAACACGCAGCCGGGCGACGATTTCGACGCGATGCTGAAGAAGCTCGGTACGGGCCTGCTGTTGACGGAGCTGATGGGGCAGGGCGTGAACTACGTGACGGGCGACTATTCGCGCGGCGCGGCCGGCTTCTGGGTCGAGAACGGCGTGATCCAGTATCCGGTCGAGGAAATCACCGTCGCGAGCACGTTGCAGGAGATGTTCCGGCATATCGTCGCGATCGGTGCGGATTCGATCGTGCGCGGTACGAAGGAAACGGGCTCGGTGCTGATCGAGCAGATGACGATCGCCGGGCAGTAAGCGGCGCGGCGTCGGCCGCGGGGAAACGAAAAAGCCCGACCGGCGTGAGTGCGCCGGTCGGGCTTTTTGTCGTGTGCCGCGTGTCAGCCGCGCTTGCGCGCGTAGACGACGAACGCGTAGCCGAACGTGTTCGGCGCGGCGGCCTGATGCGGGTCGCGCGACACTTCGTGCCAGTGCGCGGGATCGGGCGCCGGGAACGACGCATCGCCCTCGAAGTCCGCGTCGATCTCGGTGACGATCAGTTTGTCGGCGAGTTCCAGGCCTTCCGCATAGAGCTGTGCGCCGCCGATCAGGAATGCTTCGGCGACCCCGTCGCGCGCGGCGAGCGCGAGCGCATCTGTGAGCGACTTGACGGTGTCGCAGCCGACGAAGCGGCGCGTTGCGTCGCGCGTGACGACGATATTGCGGCGGCCCGGCAGCGGCCGGCCGATCGACTCGTGGGTCTTGCGGCCCATCACGATCGGCGCGCCCATCGTCGTGCGCTTGAAGAACGCGAGGTCTTCGGGAAGTTTCCAGGGCAACTGGTTGTCGCGGCCGATGATGCCGTTGCGGGCGCGCGCGACGATCAGGGTCAACGTCGTCATGAAGGTCTGGGAAGAGGGGAGCCGGAATGGCACCGATTTTACCGGAATGGCGGCGCGCGACCGCGACGATGCGGATGCGCGCGCATTGGCGGTTTCCAGTCCGCCGCACCTCGTCGGCGGTGGTGACGAGGTGCGGCCTTTGCGCAGTGATGTCCCGAATAAAAAGAGTGCCCGCCGGGGGACGGACACAAAAAACGGTTCGCGTCGCGATATCGACGCTGCATGAAACGGCCTGACCATCCCATTCGATCTGTAATCCTCATCGATTGAGCGGCATGTGACGCCGTGTGCAGATTATTGATGCATGCGGTTTCCGGTGTTTCCCTCCATCGCATGCTGCGTGTTGCCGGGAAGCGGAACAGGACTCGGTACCGGCAGCCGAGCCGGCGGGGCGAGTTCGTCCCACAGCGTCACCCATGTCTTGCCCGACGAACGCGGTTGGGGGGCGGCAATCGGCAGGATAACGATGCGGCTTTCCTGTTGCATGCGCGGAGCGTTATCGGCAAGCAGCATCGCGCGTTCGGGCCGCGTGCCTTCTTCCGAGCGGGCCGGCATGAACGGGCACGCGAGCGCAAACGCGATCGTCATCTGCACGCAAGACCGTGAAAAAAATGTTCGCATGGCCGCCTTCTCCGATCCGTTACACATTCAGCGAAATGCATGCCATCGGGCGAAGACCGTTGTCGCGTCTGCGGTTCGCGGGGGAGCGTCATGAATCGCGATCGAAAACACCGCAAAATGTTTCAGGCGTGAAACGACGGGGCTTGGGAATACTGCGGATTCAATCGATACGCTTCAAGGATGAAAATCGGCGCGTGTGTCGATGCAGGTACGCGTCGCTGCGCGTGTGCTATGTGCAGATGATTGATAAACGTCGACCATTGAGCGATTCGGCCGCTCGCCCATTTGCGCTGCGATTCGTTTGTCGTATTCAGCGCCTATAACTAAGCCGTCGTGACCAAAAAATAACTGGACGCGAGACAAGCGCCATCATGCGAGACTAGTCGTCGTCGCGCATCGGCATGGCGAATCGAGCCGCTTCGGCTGACCCGGTTCGATCCTTTTGCACGCGACTTGGCGTGTGCGGCAATCGTTGGACGGTTGATGAACGGGGTGGGTATATGGGAGCCGAGCAGCGGCATGTGATCTATTTCTCGCGCGAGCCGAACGATGCGTTGCGCGGGCATTTCGACGAATGCGGGTGGCGCGTCGATCTTGCGGAAAGCGCACGCGACGTGCGGCGTGTCGTGCAACACGGCGTGGCAACCGCCGGTCTGCTCGATTTCTCGCCGGGTTTTCGGCCCGCGGATCTACGCGAACTCGAAACGTGTCTGAGCATCCAGCACATCGGCTGGATCGCGGCGACCCGGCGTGGGCAGTTGCAGGATGCCACGCTGCGACATCTCATTCGCGACTATTGCTTCGACTACGTGACGATGCCGTACGAGGCGTCGCGCATCGTCGAGACCATCGGCCATGCGCACGGCATGGTCGCGCTGACCGACCCGGTGACGTCGCCCGTCGGCGCCGGGCGCGCCGAAGGCGAGATGGTCGGCACCTGCGACGCGATGCTCGGGCTCTTCAGGACGATCCGGCGTGTCGCCACGACCGATGCACCTGTGTTCATCTCCGGCGAATCGGGTACCGGCAAGGAACTGACCGCCGTTGCGATCCATGAGCGCTCGGCCCGCGCGCCGGCGCCGTTCGTCGCGATCAATTGCGGTGCGATTCCGTCGACGCTGCTGCAAGCCGAACTGTTCGGCTATGAGCGTGGTGCTTTTACGGGCGCGAACCAGCGCAAGATCGGCCGTGTCGAGGCCGCGAACGGCGGCACGCTGTTTCTCGACGAGATCGGCGACCTGCCCCTCGAGAGTCAGGCGAGCCTGCTGCGATTCCTGCAGGAAGGCAAGATCGAGCGGCTCGGCGCGCATGCGTCGGTGCCGGTCGACGTGCGCGTGATCTGCGCGACGCACGTGGACATGGAAGCGGCGCTGCGCGACGGGCGGTTCCGCGAGGATCTGTTCCATCGGCTGTGCGTGCTGAAGATCGAGGAGCCGCCGCTGCGCGCGCGCGGCAAGGATATCGAACTGCTGGCGCGCCACATGCTCGAGCGTTTCAAGGGCGATGCGCATCGCCGTCTGCGCGGTTTCTCGCCGGACGCGATCGCCGCGCTGTACGGTTATTCGTGGCCGGGCAACGTGCGCGAACTGATCAATCGCGTGCGCCGCGCGATCGTGATGTCGGAGGGCCGGATGATTACCGCGGCCGATCTCGAACTCAACGAATTCGCGATCCTGGCGCCCGTCTCGCTCACCGAAGCTCGGGAAGCGGCCGAACGGCAGGCGATCGAGCAGGCGCTGCTGCGCCACCGCGGCCGTTTCGCCGATGCGGCGCGCGAACTCGGCGTGTCGCGCGTCACGCTGTACAGGCTGATGTGCGCGCACGGCATGCGCGACCGCAGCGACCCGCTGGGAGGGTTTTCGGCGCCGTTGCCGGAGGTTCCGCGTCACGCTTGCTAAAATCGGCGGGTGACGGCCGCCCTCGCGGCCGAAGGAACCCGCATGAAACAGTACCTCGACCTCGTTCGCACCATCCTCGATACCGGCACCTGGCAGGAGAACCGCACGGGCATCCGCACCATCAGCATGCCCGGTGCGATGCTGCGGTTCGACCTGCAGCAAGGCTTCCCGGCCGTGACGACCAAGAAGCTCGCGTTCAAGTCCGCGATCGGCGAACTGGTCGGATTCCTGCGGGCGTCGCGCAGCGCGGCCGATTTCCGCGCGCTCGGCTGCAAGGTATGGGACGCGAACGCGAACGACAACGCGCAGTGGCTCGCGAACCCGTACCGCCAGGGCGTCGACGACCTGGGCGACGTGTACGGTGTGCAATGGCGCCAGTGGCCCGGCTACAAGGTGCTCGACGCGGGCGCCGACGCGCAGATCGCCGACGCGACGCGCCGCGGTTTCCGGATCGTCACGCGCTTCGACGAGGACGGTGCGCCGAAGGTGCTGCTGTACAAGGCGATCGACCAGTTGCGCCAGTGTCTCGACACGATCATGGAGAACCCGTCCGATCGCCGCATCCTGTTTCACGCGTGGAATCCGGCCGTACTCGACCAGATCGCGCTGCCCGCGTGCCATCTGCTGTACCAGTTCCTGCCGAACGTCACGAAGCGCGAGATCTCGCTGTGCCTGTACATCCGCAGCAACGACGTCGGGCTCGGCACGCCGTTCAACCTGACGGAAGGGGCCGCGCTGCTGTCGCTCGTCGGCCGGCTGACGGGTTACACGCCGCGCTGGTTCACGTACTTCATCGGTGACGCGCACATCTACGAGAACCAGCTCGACATGCTGCAGCAGCAGCTCACGCGCGAACCGTACGACAGCCCGAGGCTCGAGATCGCCGAGCGCGTGCCGGATTACGCGAAGACGGGCGTTTATGCGCCCGAATGGCTCGAGCAGATCGAGCCGTCCGACTTCTCGCTCGTCGGCTACCGGCATCATGAGCCGTTGACCGCGCCGATGGCGGTCTGAGCCCGGGCGCTTGACGGCGGGGCGGGTTACGCGGCCCGCGCCAGACGGAATGAAGAAGGCCCGACCGGCATTTGCCGGTCGGGCCTTTCCGTTTCATCGGGCGGTTACTGGCGGTGCCGCTCGTCGTGGCCGCCGGGCGGCGGATTGCTCGGGCGCGGCGCCTCGACGTGCGGCGCCGGTTGCGGCCGCGGCTCCATGTGCGGCGCGGGCATCGACGGCCGCGGCTCCATGCGCGGCGCCTGCGGCTGCGGTCGTGGCATGTCGTGCACGGCCGGCGCGGGCGGCCGGTACTCGTTCACGCGCGGCGGCGCGACCTCGCGCCGCGGTGCCGGTTGCCCGAATTCGGGGCGCGGTTGCGGTGTCGGGGTCGCCCGCTCGGGCCGCGGCTGCGCATGCTGGGCCGGTGCCGCGAAGTCAGGACGCGGACGTGGCTGCGGAATCTGCGCGGTCGTATCGATCCGTGGTTGCGGTAACGCGCGCGGCGTTTCCTGCCGCGCATCGGGTTGCGTGCCGTGCGCGGCTTCCGGATGCGGGACCGCCGCAGCACTGCGCACGGGCGGCATGGCATTCTGTCCCGCTCCGTGGAGTGCCGTCGGCGGCGTCGGGCGCTGACGCTCCATCGGCGTGTGCGGCTGCATCCACGCGGGCGCGGGCGCCGCGGCAGCGTGCGTGTTGTCGTGCCCGGTCGGCGCGTTGACGGCCGTCGGCGGGTGCGGGACGCCATTTCCGGCGCCGGGCGCCTGATGCGGAGCCGGATTGCCCGGTGCCTGCGGCGTGGCGCCGTTCGCGACGCGCGGCGCATTGGGGGCTTCGCCGTTCATCGGCCGCACGCCATTCGGCATGATCGGCATCGGCGCACCCGGCCGTGCGGCCTGTGCCTCTGTCTGTGCCGGAGCGGGCTGCCCGTCGCGCGGCGCGTGCGCCGGTTGCACGACGGGACCGTGTGGATTCACGAGCTGCACGTTGCGCATCGCCCATGCACCGGCTTTCGGATTGCCCGGAACGCGAACCGGGCGAGCCGTATAGTCGGCCGGCACGTTCGTCCTCGCGACGGGCGCGCCCGCGCCCGGCACGCGCCCGCCTTGCCGGGCGAGATGCGCGGCCGCCTGGTCGCGATATGCGGCCGGCACCGCCGGATTGCGCGTCGCGACGAACGTGTGCTGTCCGATCGCCGCCGGCGGGCGGTAGCTGGCCGTGCGCAGTCCGCCGGTAAAGCTCTGGCGTACCGGCGCGATGCCGGGGGTGCCCGGCATCACGTGCGCGTTGCGCCATTGCTGCGGATCGACGTGCTGCGAGAAGTGCGCGACCGGCTGACCGTGCACGAACGCGGACGCCGGCACGGCCGTGATCGCATGCGGCGCCCGGAAGTTCACGTACGTCTTGTTGATGTTGGTGATGTTGGTGATGTTATTGATGTTCGTCACGTTCACGGTTTTGTTGACCGTCACGTTGTTGACCACGATGTTCCGGTTCACGCGATCGTAGTAATGCGGGCTCCAGCCGCCCCAGCCGGGGTGCCAGGGTTCGCCCGGGCCGAGTGCGAACCACGCGCAGCCGGCCGCGGCGACGCCGCCGACCGTCAGCGCGACGCTCCAGTCGGGCCCCCCGCCGCCGCCCACGAACGCGACGAGCGCCGGTGCGTAGACGGGCGGCTGGCTGACGACCATCGGGCCGGGCACCCATGCCCAGCTGTCGTCGACATAGGCCCAGCGGCCGTAGTGATAGGGCGCGAAGCCCCACGGCGCATCGTCGACCCACGTCCAGCCCCACGGCGCCTGCCAGATCCAGTGACCGTCGTGATACGGCGCCCAGTCGGCCGGCGTGTCGTTCGGCACCCAGACGTTGCCGTAATTCGGCGTTTCGCGCCAAGTACCGTTCGCGTCGAGGTCCTGGTAGCCGGGAACGTCGCGCGATACGTAGCGGGCCGACACCGAGCGCTGCTCGGCCGCATCGCGGCCGGCGGCCCACTGGTCGAGCGCGTCGGGGGCCGGGGCGGCCGACTGCTGCGCGACCTGCAGGTCGGTGCCGGTGAACACGACCTGCTGCCCGGGCGACAGCGGATACTGCCCGTTGCTGCCGTAGACGGTCGCGCTGCCGCTGCGGACGGTGACGGTCGTGGTCGCGCCATTCGGCGCGACATCGACGCGATAGTCGCCGGGGCCCGTGACGCCGAGCGCGAGATTGGGCGTATCTATTTCGTAGGTCCCGCCGGGCGGCAGATCGCGCACGTGCGTCGACACGGTGCCGAGCCCGACCTTCAGCTGCGTCGTGTTGTCGTCGAGGTTCAGGACCGACAGGCTCGTCGATTCGCCGAGACGCACCGCGGTCGAGCCGATGTGCAGCTCCGAGCGCGCGCCGGCATCGTTCCACAGCTGGTCGCCGGTCGTCAGCGGCCGGTTCACGGCGGCGTACGACCATGTATCGGTGCCGGCAGGTTCCGTTGTCACGGCACCCGACATGTAGTTGAGCCGGGCAACGCGGCTCGGCGGATCGCCGCCCGGCTGTCGGGCGGCGGCCGCATACGCCGCGGCCTGTGTCGCTTGCGCGAATGCGGAGGGCAGGGTCGCCAGCGTGGCGAACGCGAGCAGCGTGCAGCGGGCGGTTCGCTTGAGCGTGAACAGGGAGGCCATGATGAGCATCTTCGTCGTTATCGCGGCGCGTCGATTCGTGCCGTCGAGTTCACAATATCTGCTCGGCCTGTTTCAGTGCTCGGTGTTTTGTAAGTCGGATGGCACGCGATGTAACAAAACCTGTCCATCGCGCGCCGTTGTCGTCCGGTCGCAATGTGCGCGTCAAGCAGACGTAAGCCAGTCGTCGAAAATCTGCTGTCCGGGCACGGTGACGCGCAGCACGCGTGGCCGGGCGGCACGCTCGATCCAGCCGTGCGCGCAAAAGCTGTCGAGGAGCGCCGCGCCCAGCGCGCCGCCGAGATGCGGGCGGCGCTCGCTCCAGTCGAGACAGCCGCATGCGAAACGGCGGCGGCGCGCGCGTTGCTGTGCGACGTCGATGCCCCAGCGCGCGAGCGCCTGCGTGCCGAGCTCGGTGGCCTCGATCGCGTCGCCGTCCGCCTGCAGCCAGCCGCGAGCGGTGAGCCCGTCGAAGATGCGGACCGCGAGCTCGCCGGCCATGTGGTCGTAGCAAGTGCGCGCATAGCGCAGTTCGGCCGGCACCGTACGCGACGGCGGCGGCACCGGACGGTTCGGCGCGGCCGCTCGGGCAACGTTCGCCAGGGCCTCGAGCGACGCCGCGATGTCGGCCGACGCGAGCCGGTAGTAGCGGTGCCGGCCACGCACGTCGAGCGCGAGCAGGCCACCTTCGGTCAGGCGCGCAAGGTGCGCGCTCGCCGCGGACGGCGACAGCCCCGCGATCATCGTCAGTTCGCCCGCCGGCCGCGCGCTGCCATCCATCAGCACCCACAGCATCGCGGCGCGCCCGGGATCGGCGATCAGTGCGCCGATCCGGCTCAGGCCTGGAAAGTGGTGATCGTCTTGATCGGTCATCGTCGTGTCTCGTCAGTCGGAATGACTGCAGTGTAGGCGTTGCGCGCATTCGATGTTTCGCGTTCGGGTGAAATGTCGGATGCGGCGGGGCGGTGCGCGACCTGCGGCTGCCGGCCGCGCGCGCGTAAAATGACGCGACGCGGCGGCAGTGGGCCGCCGGATGCGACACGATGCAACGATGAAGACGATTTTCTGCTTGTTGGCGGCCGCGCTCCTCTGCGCGGCCTGTGCGCAGGGCGGCGCGGGCGCCGCCGGCGCGGGGGGCGGCAGCCTCGAAATGTACGGGACGATCGACCAGGGGATCACGGTGCGCCGCTGACGGGCGCCGATTTCCGGCGCCGACGCCGGCTCAGCGGGTGGGGCGGGCGCCGCGACGTGTTGCCGCAGCGCAACGTATAATGCGCCGATTGCAGTACCCCGTCGCCTGGAGCTACCACGATGTCCCAACCGTCCCCCGTACCGGCCGCCCTCGACCGCACCGAAACCGTATTCCGCTTCCTCGCCGAGCCGTCGTCCGTGAACTTCGGCGGCAAGGTGCATGGCGGCGCGCTGATGAAGTGGATCGACGAGGTCGCGTATGCGTGTGCGGCGGTCTGGTCGAGCCGCTATTGCGTGACGGTCAGCGTCGGCAACATCCGCTTCCAGCGTCCGATCCTCGTCGGCAACCTGGTCGAACTGAAGGCGCGCGTCGTCGCGACGGGGCGCACCAGCATGCACATCCATGTGTCCGTGCATGCCGGCGATCCGAAGGGCGGCGTGTTGCGCCAGACCACGGATTGCCTCGTCGTGTTCGTCGCGGTCGACGAGAACGGCAACCCTGTGCCCGTGCCACCGTTCGTGCCCGAGACCGACGAGCAGAAAGTGCTCGCGAAATATGCGGCCGACGTGCGCGCCGCGCTCGACAAGATCGTCGAGATGAAGCCCGAGGAAGTGGCGAAGGGCACCGTCTGACGACAACGGGCGCCGCGCATGCGTGCCGCGCCCGTCATCGCGTCACTTCCCCGCGATTACCGCGCTCCGATCATCTCGTCGGGGCGCACCCAGGCGTCGAATTCCGCCTCGGTCAGGTAGCCGAGCGCGAGCGCGGCGGCTTTCAGCGTCGTGCCTTCCTTGTGCGCCTTCTTCGCGATCTGCGCGGCCTTGTCGTAGCCGATGTGCGGATTGAGCGCCGTCACGAGCATCAGCGATTCGTTCAGCAGCAGGTCGATGCGCGCGCGGTTCGGCTCGATGCCCGCCGCACAGTGGTCGTTGAAGCTCTGCGCGCCGTCGGCGAGCAGCCGCACCGACTGCAGCACGTTGTGCGCGATCATCGGCCGGAACACGTTCAGCTCGAAATTGCCGCTGGCGCCGCCGACGTTGACCGCGACGTCGTTGCCGAACACCTGGCAGCACAGCATC
Organism: Burkholderia sp. AW49-1; assembly: GCF_053427845.1. Taxonomy (NCBI): domain Bacteria; kingdom Pseudomonadati; phylum Pseudomonadota; class Betaproteobacteria; order Burkholderiales; family Burkholderiaceae; genus Burkholderia; species Burkholderia sp. AW49-1. The sequence goes on from NZ_JBSAXF010000021.1 coordinate 24,423, forward strand.
GTCACGGCTTCCGACTGCGTCGGGTTCACCTTGCCCGGCATGATCGAGCTGCCCGGTTCGTTTTCCGGAATCGACAGTTCGCCGAGCCCGCAGCGCGGTCCGCTCGCGAGCCAGCGGACGTCGTTGGCGATCTTCATCAGGCCGGCCGCGACCGTCTTCAGCGCGCCGTGCGCGAACACCAGCGCATCGGCGGCCGCCATCACCTCGAACTTGCTCGGTGCGGTCACGAACGGCAGCTTCGTCAGCCGGCCGATCTCGTCGGCGACGCGCACCGCGAACTCCGGATGCGCGTTCAGCCCGGTGCCGACGGCGGTGCCGCCGAGCGCGAGCTCGTACAGGTGCGGCAGCGCCGATTCGACGTGCCGGACGCCCTGGTCGAGCTGCGCGACATAGCCGGAAAACTCCTGCCCGAGCGTGAGCGGCGTCGCGTCCTGCAGGTGCGTGCGACCGATCTTCACGATGTCGGCGAAAGCCTTCGACTTCGCGTCGAGCGTCGCGCGCAGCGTGCGCAGCGCGGGCAGCAGGTGGTTGGCGATCGCGTAGGCGGCCGCGACATGCATCGCGGTCGGGAACACGTCGTTCGACGACTGGCCGCGGTTCACGTCGTCGTTCGGGTGGACCTTGCGTGCTTCGCCGCGCTCGCCGCCGAGCAGCTCGCTCGCCCGGTTCGCGATCACCTCGTTGAGGTTCATGTTGGTCTGCGTGCCGGAGCCCGTCTGCCAGACCGCGAGCGGGAATTCGCGCGGATGCTTGCCCGCGATGATCTCGTCGGCCGCGTCGATGATCGCGCGCGCCTTGTCGTCGGCCAGCACGCCGAGCGACTGGTTCACGGCGGCTGCCGCGCGCTTGACGATCGCGAGCGCGTGGATCAGCTCGGGCGACTGCTTCTCCGTCGAGATCCGGAAATTTTGCAGCGAACGTTCCGTCTGCGCGCCCCAGAGCCGGTTGGCCGGCACGGCGATCTCGCCGAACGTGTCGCGTTCCATCCGAACTGCTTCGTTCATGATGCACTCCTCTTGGGAAGGGGAAAGGCCGCGCGTCGCGCGGCGTCTGGCGTATCGTGAGGCAGTCGCGCCGCTGGCGCGGCGTCCTGGGTCTTCAGCCGACAAGCATAGCGCCGGCCGCGATTTCGCGTCGTGCCGAACTCAACGCGTCGGCGCGACGAGCGACGAGGTCTTCCGGTGAAAGCGCCAGGCCATCAGCACGGCGACGCTCGCGAGGCCGGCCGCGAGCCCCCACCACAGGCCGCGCGCGCCGAGGCCGGCATGGAACGCCAGCCAGTAACCGGTCGGAAAACCGATGCCCCAGTAGCCGAAGGTCGCCGCGAGCATCGGGATGCGCGTGTCCCGCAGTCCGCGCAGTGCGCCCGACCCGACGGTCTGCATGCCGTCGACGATCTGGAACACCGCGGCGATGCCGAGCAGCGACGCGGCCAGCGACACGGTCGCCGCGTTGGCCGGGTCGTCGAGTTGCAGATACAGGCCGACGATCGCATGCGGCGCGACGATCAGCACGAGCCCCGACAGCGACATGAACGCGACGCCGAGCCCGAGCGCGACGAAGCCAGCATGCCGCGCGGCGACCGGCTGGCCGGCGCCGATCCAGTAGCCGACCCGCACATTGGCGGCCTGACCGATCGCGAGCGGCACCATGAACGCGACCGACGCGACGTTCAGCGCGATCTGGTGCGCGGCAAGCGACGTCGCGCCGAGCACGCCGATGGTGAGGCCCGTGGCGAGGAAGAGCGTCGATTCGACCCCGTACGTGATCGCGACCGGCCAGCCGATGCCGATCAGCTCGCCCATCACGGGCAGTTTCGGGCGGGCGGCGGTCACGAAATGGCGGAATCGCTGGCGGCCGTGCAGCAGCCAGATCAGCGCGAGCGCGGTGAGCCAGATGGTGATGGTCGTCGCGACCGCCGAGCCGAGAAAGCCGAGCCGCGGCAAGCCGAATGCGCCGTGGATCAGCCCGTAGTTGAGCACGCCGTTGACGCCGACGCCGCCGATCGACACCCACAGCAGGCGTCGTGCGGCGCCGATCGCCGGCAGGAATGCGCGCATCAGTCCGACGCCGATCAGGCTGCCGAGCGCCGCGAACCGCAGGACGCCGGTGTACTCGCCGACGTGATGCGCGAGCGTCGGCGGCTCGTGGAACATCAGCAGGATCGGTTCGGACAGCGACAGCGCGACGATCGCCGGAATCGCGAGCAGCACGGAAAGCGCGAAGCCGGTCCAGTAGATGTGCGGCACGCGGTCTTCCGCCTGCGCGCCGCGCGCATGCGCGACGCTCACGCTGACCGACGACAGCACGCCCTGCAGCACGGTCACGATGACGAAGAAGAAGTTCGCGCCGAGGCCGCCCGCCGCGAGCGAGTCGGGGCCGAGCGAGCCGAGCAGCACCGTGTCGGTGACGCTCATCGCCATCTGCGAGAGCTGCGCGATCGCGAGCGGCGCGGCGAGGCGCGCGGTATCGGCGGCATGACTGGACAGGGACGGCGGCGCGGCGGCCGTCCGCGTAAGACCGGAATGCGACATGGAATGAGCGCTCGCGCGGGTGCGGGCCCGCGCTGTCTTTATTTTGAGAGACGGCTAGCTTACGGCTTTATTCGAACGGTGTCGAACGCGCGCCGATGGCCATGTCGCGGCCAGGGGGAACCGCTACGCGTCGTGAACCGCGATCCGCGTATCGCCGAACAGCACGACCTGACCCGCGCGGATCTTGCACGTCTTGCGCAGCTCGACCACGCCGTCGACTTTCACCGCGCCGGACGCGACGAACATCTTCGCGGTGCCGCCGCTATCCGCGAGGCCGGTGATCTTGAGAAGGTTGTGCAGCTCGACGTATTCGCCGGTCAGCGTGAAATCCAGATTGGGCATGACGAAGGGAGCGCGCGTGCGCGGGAGGAATCGCCCCGCATCATACGGCACCGACGGCCGGCGCGCGAGTGCGGACGCTCGTGCAGGCCCGCGCGCCGCAGTTGTTAAGGACTGTGAGCGATTCGTCAGCAAATGAAACGGTGGGTAACAGTCTGAGAGATTCGAGAACCGGACGTGCGGCCCGCGGGTCTTTCGTCGTACCTGCTGCGCGTTGCGGCAGGGGACGCGACGGATCGCATCGACGCGGTCCGCGCCCACAACTTCTTGAGGAGGATTGTCATGTCCAAGATTCGTACGATGCTGATCGGTGCCGCGCTGACGGCGTTCGCCACTTCGGCCGCATTCGCGCAGACGGGTGTCGCGGCCCAGGGCACCGCAGGTGCCGGCGTGCAGGCGCAGGCGCCGGCGGCAGGGGCTGGCGCAGGTGCAGGCATGCAGGGTGGTGCCGGCGCGAACGCGTCGGGCAATGCGGTCGGCGGCGCGACCGACGCGGTCGGTGCGGCAGCCGACGGCGCGAAGGATACGGCATCGTCGTCGGTCCACTCGGCCAAGAAGCACGCGAAGCATGCGGCGAAGTCGGCCAAGCATCATGCCGGCACGGCAAAGTCGAAGGTGGGCGACGAGGCGGTCGAAGGCGGCGCGTCGGCCGGCGTGCAGGGCGGTGCATCGGCCTCGGGTGCCGCGCAGTAAGCGGCCCCCCGACGTCGCACGACGTTCGCCCCGGACGGCGCGTCGTGACGGCGATCGATCGGCGGCCCGGTTCGCTTCGCGCGGACCGGGCCGTTCTTCATGCGTGGACGCGGGCCGTCATGGCCGGTGCTGTTCCTGCCCCGGTCCGTGCGCCGATCGCGCGGCGGACGGCGTGAATACGCTGCGCAGCCACGCGGCAAGCCGCGCGAAAACGTCGTACGGCTCGTCGACGAAGATCTCGGGCTTCAGCAGCCGCAGGTATTCCATGATCTGCTGCGCTTCCTGTTTCTGGAACGAACCGTGCGCGAGCCCGAGCCGCAGCAGGCCGCGCAGTTCGCCGAGCTTGTCGCGCGCGGCGCTGCCGACGCTCATCTCGCACGCGAGCTTCGCCTCGTAGACGCGCTGGCGCAGCGATTCCGCAAGCCGCCATGCGGGCGTCTGCATCATTTCCTCGAGCGCCTGGATGTCGTGCACCGCGCTCTTGATCTGCGCGGCGAGCGGATCGACGAGCGACGCGTCGCCCTGTGCTTCGGCGACGATCGCCTTGGCCCAGTCACGGCACGCCTTCGCGAGCTCGTCGGGTGTCCATTCGGAGCGCGACGCGAAGCCGAAGCCGAATTCGCCGGCCTGTCGCATCAGGATCGCGACGACGTCCGGAAATTCCTTGTCGAGCGTGCGCTTCGCCCACGCGTACTGGCCGCCTTCGAGCATCCGCTGCACGGCATGCTCGGTCAGCGGCACCATGTTGTCGAGCAGCTTGGCGCGCAGGAAATCCTCGAACGACGGCGTCGCGAACTGCGGGTCGAGTTTCAGCGACACGCGCACGAATGCGTCGTAGTCCTTGCGCAGGGACGCAAGCGTGTCGTCCTTGAGGGAAAGGGTGATCTGGCCCATGAGTCGTCTCGATGGCGGCCCGCGCGGGCCGGCGGCCGACACCGCGCACCGGTGCGGGCGCAGCGTCGACGGACCGGTTCGCGCCGAGGCCGATGGCGGGTCTTCCTACCCGATATCGGCGCGCCGGGAGAAAACTTGAGCGTGGGCGGGCGACGTTCGCTCAGGCCGGCAGCCAATGCGGCATCACGATCCCTTGCCAGAAGAAGAACACCGCGAGCCCGACCGCGATCGTCACGAGCGGCCGGCGTGTCGTCGCCGATACCAGCACGGCGGCGAGCGCGCCGACAAGCTGCGGATTGCGCCAGGTCAGTTCGGCCGTGCCGCCGTGCGGCGAGACGGTCATCGGCACGATGATCGCGGTCAGCACGGTGACGGGCACGAAGCCGAGCGCGGTCCGCACGAGCGGCGGGAAGGTCAGCCGCTCGCCGAACAGGAACAGCGTCGTCCGGATCGCATAGGTGATCACGGCCATCCCGAGGATCAGCAGCGCGTAGCTCACGATGCGGTCTCCGTGCGTGAGGCGGTGCGCGAACGCTCGCGCCGCAGCGTCAGCGCGACGCCGACCGCGACGCCGGCGGCGACCGCGCCCAGCAGCCCGAGCTTGTACGGCCAGCCCTGCCAGAAGTACGCGAGCGTGCCGGCCGTCGCGGCGGCCGCGAAATAGCGCAGCGTGCCGAGTTGCGGAACGACGATCGCGATGAAGGTCGCCGCCATCGCGAAATCGAGGCCGAGCGACTGGAGGCCCGGGAAGGCCGCGCCGAAACCGATGCCCGCGAGCGTCCAGACCTGCCAGTTCAGGTACATCGCGAGGCCTGAGCCGAAGAAGTAGTGGGGGCCGATCGCACCGGGCGGGAAGTGCCGGTAGTGCGCATAGGCGACCGCGAACACCTCGTCGGTCATCAGCGCGCCGAGCGTCGCGCGCCAGCGCAGCGGCAGGTGCGCGACGTACGGCGCGAGCGTCGCGCTGTACAGCAGGTGACGCAGGTTCACGATCAGCGTCGTCGCGAGTACGACGACGAAGCTCGCGCTGCCGGCGATGAGGCCGAGCGCGATGAATTGCGCGGAGCCCGCGAACACCGCGAGCGACATCAGCGCGCCGTGCCATGCGGCGAGCGGGCCGCCGCCGACCAGCGTGCCGAAGATCACGCCGAACGGCGCCGCGCCGATCATCATCGGGATCGTGTCGCGTGCGCCGTCGAGCCATTCGTTGAGCGGGTGGCGGGGCGGGGATGAAGGTGTGGGGGAAGGTTTCACAGGGCGCGTCTCCATGAAATGCAGGATAGCGGTGCGCTGCCCGTGGCGGCTTGTACGTTCTTGCGCACGCGGTGCAACCTGCGTGCCACTTGCCGCGTATTGTCGAATGCAGGGCGAGGAGGCGTCAGCGCGCTTGCCAGCGTCCGGGCGGCACGCCGAACATCCGCTTGAAATGCCGGGAGAAGTGACTCTGGTCGACGAAGCCGCTGGCCGCGGCGACGTCGGCGATCGACACGCCCGCGCGCAACGGCGCAAGCGCGCGTTGCAGCCGCAGCTGGTTGCGCCACGCATGCGGCGGCATCCCGATCGTCCGGGTGAACAGGCGCGCTGCGTGGAACGGCGACAGGCCGGCGGCCTGTGCGACGTCGTCGAGCGTGACCGTGCACATGAGATCGGCGGCGAGCCTCTCGCGCATCGCATCGACGCGCGGCTCGTCGGCCGCGAGCGCCGCCGGCCGCAACCGCGCGTCGGCATGGCGTACGATCAGTGTCGACAATGCATCGAGCATCGCCGTTTCGGCGGCGAGCGGATCGTACACGCGCGGTGCCGCGGCGGCCGGAGCGTCGGCGGCCGGCTGCTCGTGCGGATAAGACCGCGACATGCACTCGCTGCCGGCCTCCATCATCCGGTGAGCCAGCGCGAGCCGTGCGGCGAGATCGGCGTCGCGGATCACGTCGGACGGGAACCATGGCGCATCCTGCGGGCGCCCCGCGATCGCGCTCGCGAGCGCGCGAATGTAGTCGACCGGCACGTAGCTCACGCGATAGCACCAGCCTTCGTCGGTCGCGCGCGAGCCCGTGTGCACTTCGCCGGGATTGATCACGGGCACGGTGCCCGTATCGGCGACATGGCCGCTGCCGCGGCAGGTGTAGCGCTCCGCGCCCTCGAGGATCACGGGAATCGTGTACGCGTCGTGCCAGTGCGGCGCGAACGTATGGTCGCGATAGGTCGCCGTGAGCAGGTCCGCGTCCGGCAGCAGCGGCGTGCGCCAGTAACGTGCGGAGTCCGGAAGAAGGCGGGAGGCGGACATGGTCGGGCGTGCGGGCGGTCGAATCGACAGTGTATCGTTCGAGTGCCCGGCCGGCGCGGGCTTACTTGACCGGAATCGTCGTGCCGGCCGGCATCGGCACTGCGGTCACGGCGTTCTTCGGGCTGCCGCTGACGATGCGGTCGCTGTAGGTCAGGTAGACGAGCGTGTTGCGCTTCTTGTCGACCACGCGCACGACGTGCAGCGTCTTGAAGATGAACGACATCCGCTCGCTGAATACGTCGGTCTGCTGCTTGAGCGGCTCCTTGAAGCTGAGCGGGCCGACTTGCCGGCACGCGATCGACGCTTCGCTCGGATCCTCGGCGACGCCGAGCGTGCCCTTGATCCCGCCGGTGCGCGCCCGCGACACGTAGCAGGTGACGCCCGTCACGAGCGGATCGTCGTACGCTTCGACGACCACGCGGTCGGAGCCCGTCACGCGGAAATGGGTGTTGACGCTGCCGACTTCCTCCGCGTGCGCGAGCGGCGCGGCGGCAAGGGCGGAGAGCAGAAGGGTGAACGGCGCAGCGGAAAGGAGGCGGTGCTTCATCGATGGAACCGGATGCGAATGCGGGACAGAAACTCTAGCATGCGCGGCGGTGACCGACGGGCGCCGAAAAAACAAAAGGCCCGTCGAATGACGGGCCTTTTGCTGTCTGGCTCCCCGACCTGGGCTCGAACCAGGGACCTACGGATTAACAGTCCGGCGCTCTACCGACTGAGCTATCGGGGAATAAATCGGTACATCTGCGTGCTTGTTTGGCGGCCAACAAAAAACCCGTCCACCTTCAACGGGCTCTTGCGTTTTTGGCTCCCCGACCTGGGCTCGAACCAGGGACCTACGGATTAACAGTCCGGCGCTCTACCGACTGAGCTATCGGGGAACAAACAACAACAGCAGAGAAACGAGATTGTATGGAGCGTTCGCCAACCTGTCAACACTTTTGAGCGGCGACGTGCAAAATATTTTGCGGCGCCGCTGCGCGATCAGCGTTCGAGCAGGTGCAGCTTTTCCTGCACGTCCTTCCACTCGTCCGCGTCGGCCGGTGCCGGCTTCGTCTTCGTGATGGACGGCCAGTTCTTCGCCAGCTCGGCGTTCAGCTCGGTGAACTGCTGCTGGTCGCCCGGAACGTCTTCTTCGGCATAGATCGCATTGGTCGGGCACTCGGCGACGCACACTGCGCAGTCGATGCACTCGTCCGGATCGATGGCGAGAAAGTTGGGACCTTCACGGAAGCAATCCACCGGGCACACATCCACGCAATCCGTGTATTTGCACTTGATGCAGCCTTCGGTCACAACGTGAGTCATTAAAACGCTCCTGCTTGGCGGTATATATGGGGTGGCGTTTGCGCCAAAAGCGGCATTGTAACTGAAGCGCAAAACCCGCATGGCGTGGTCGGCTTTCCGGCTTATATCGTTTCGTGATTAGTTTATGGGGCCGACCGTGGGCGCGGTGCTTGCGGCCGGCCGCAAGACGCGGTGGGGACGGCGGAGGCGGTTTCACGATGGTCGGGCCCGCATTCGGGTAACATGGCCGGCAGACCGGGCGGCGCGCGGTGCGCCGAGGCCCTGTCACGATATTGGCGGTGCCGCAATCATGATCATCACTTCGCTGCTCGACACGGATCTCTACAAATTCACGATGATGCAGGTCGTCCTGCATCACTTTCCTGCCGCAAACGTCGAGTACCGGTTCCGGTGTCGCACGCCCGGCGTCGATCTCGTCCCGTACATCGACGAGATCCGCGACGAGGTGCGCGGCCTGTGTTCGCTGCGCTTCACCGACGACGAACTCGACTACCTGCGGCGCATGCGCTTCATCAAGAGCGATTTCGTCGACTTCCTCGCGCTGTTCCACCTGAACGAGAAATACATCTCGATCACGCCTTCGCCAAAGGGCAACGGCGAGATCGACATCGTGATCGAGGGGCCGTGGCTGCATACGATCCTGTTCGAGATTCCGGCGCTCGCCATCGTCAACGAGGTCTATTTCCGCAACACGCAGCGCGAGCCCGACTATCGCGAAGGCCGCGAACGGTTGCGCGAGAAGATCAAGCTGCTCGGCGCGAAGCCCGAGTTCGCCGACTGCAAGATCGCCGACTACGGCACGCGCCGGCGCTTCTCGAAGGTGTGGCACGAGGAGGTCGCGCTGACGCTGCGCGACGGGCTCGGGCCGCAGTTCGCGGGCACGAGCAACGTGTTCTACGCGATGAAGCACGGCCTGACGCCGCTCGGCACGATGGCTCACGAATACCTGCAGGCCTGCCAGGCGCTCGGCCCGCGGCTGCGCGATTCGCAGACCTACGGTTTCGAAATGTGGGCGAAGGAGTATCGCGGCGACCTCGGGATCGCGCTGTCGGATGTCTACGGGATGGACGCGTTCCTGAATGACTTCGACATGTACTTCTGCAAGCTGTTCGACGGCGCGCGCCACGATTCGGGCGATCCGTTCGAATGGGGCGAGCGCATGCTGCGCCACTACGAGGCGAACCGCTGCGATCCGCGTACCAAGGTGCTCGTGTTCTCGGACGCGCTGGACATCCCGAAGGTCATGCAGCTGTACGAACGGTTCCGCAACCGCTGCAAGCTCGCGTTCGGCGTCGGCACCAATCTCACGAACGATCTCGGCTACGTGCCGCTGCAGATCGTGATCAAGATGGTCCGCTGCAACGGACAGCCGGTCGCGAAGCTGTCGGATTCGCCGGGCAAGAGCATGTGCGACGACAAGGCGTATCTCGCGTACCTGCGCCAGGTGTTCGGCATCGCGCAGCCGGTCGACGAGGACGCATCGCAGTAAGCGTCGGCCGAGCGGCCAGGTGCGTCGCGGCGAGGGCGGCCGGTATAATCCGACGGTATTGCACGCCAACGTCACGAGGACCGTTCATGGACACTTCCGCTGCCCGTCGCCAGATCCTCGCACGCATTCGCGCGGCGCAAGGACGCGCGCCCGAACCCGATGCAGCGGAGCGCGACGGCGTCGCCGACTATCTCGCCCGCCATCCCGAGGGGCCGCGCCCGCCGATGCCGGCCGACCTCGTCGCCGCATTCGTCGACGAAGCGGCTCGCCTGTCGACGACGGTCGACGAAGTCGCGACACTGGCCGACGCGCCGGCCGCCGCCGCCCGCTATCTCTCCGCTCACGGCCTGCCGATGCAGGCCGTCGCATGGCGCACGCTGGCCGAACTCGACTGGGCCGGCGCGGGCCTGTCGGTCGAATGCCGAAAGCCGCGCGACGGCGATCTCGTCGGCCTCACCGGCTGCTTCTGCGCAACTGCCGAAACGGGTTCGCTGGTGCTGCTGTCCGGCCCCGATACCTATGCGTCGGCCGGGCTGCTGCCGGAGACGCACATCGCGATCGTGCCGGCGTCGCGGATCGTCGCGGGCCATGAAGACGCATTCGCGCTGATTCGCGCGGAGCGCGGCGAATTGCCGCGTGCGGTCAATTTCGTATCGGGCCCGTCACGCACGGGCGATATCGAGCAGACCATCGTGCTGGGCGCGCACGGCCCGTACCGCGTTCACGTGATCGTCGTACGCGGCGCATGACGCGCGCACCTGATCCATCCTCACTCGATTCACTCGACTCACTCGCACAAGGAAGTTCTGCATGAAACGACATGCCGCCTGGGCGGGCATGGCGTCGGGAGCCGCGCTTGGCGCCGTTCCCGCGCTTGCATCGGCCGCCACGCTCGACGGTGCCACGCTGTCCGCACTCTGGGGCATCCCGTTCGCCGGGATCCTGCTGTCCATCGCGGTGTTTCCGCTCGTCGCGCCGGTGTTCTGGCATCACCACTTCGGCAAGATCGCCGCGGCGTGGGCGATCGTGTTCCTGGTCCCGTTCGCCGCCGCGTTCGGCGCGGGCACGGCGTTCGGTACGCTGGTGCACGCGCTGCTCGAGGAGTACATCCCGTTCATCGTGCTGTTGACGGCGCTCTATACGGTCGCCGGCGGCATTTGCGTCAACGGCAACCTGCACGGCACGCCGAAGCTGAACACCGCGATCCTCGCGCTCGGCACGCTGCTCGCGAGCGTGATGGGCACGACGGGCGCCGCGATGCTGCTGATCCGGCCGCTGCTGCGCGCGAACGATAACCGCAAGCACGTGGTGCACGTCGTGATCTTCTTCATCTTCCTCGTCGCGAACGCGGGCGGCTCGCTGTCGCCGCTCGGCGATCCGCCGCTGTTCCTCGGCTTCCTGAATGGCGTGAGCTTCTTCTGGACGACCTCGCATCTCGCACTGCCGATGCTGTTCATCTGCGCGGTGCTGCTGACGCTGTTCTTCGTGCTCGATACGTACTTCTACCGGAAGGCCGGCGAGGAGCGGCCGGCCGCACTCGACCCGACGCCCGACAGCGGCGCGCTGTCGATCGACGGCAAGGTCAACTTCGTGTTGCTCGCGGCCGTGATCGGGCTCGTGCTGATGAGCGGCATCTGGAAGCCCGGCATCTCATTCGACGTGTGGGGCACGCACGTCGCGCTGCAGAATCTCGTGCGCGATGTCGCGCTGGTCGTCGTGGCGCTCGCGTCGCTCGCGCTGACGCCGCGCTCGGCGCGCGAAGGCAACGCGTTCAACTGGGCGCCGATCGAGGAGGTCGCGAAGCTGTTCGCGGGGATCTTCGTGACGATCGCGCCGGTGATCGTGATCCTGCGCGCGGGTGCGCACGGTGCGTTCGCGCAGATCGTCCATCTCGTCACGGGGCCCGACGGCAAGCCGATCGACGCGATGTATTTCTGGGCAACCGGCCTGCTGTCGTCGTTCCTCGACAACGCGCCGACCTACCTCGTGTTCTTCAACCTCGCGGGCGGCGATGCGCAAGCGCTGATGACGACGGGCGCGACGACGCTTGCCGCGATTTCCGCGGGGGCGGTGTTCATGGGCGCGAACAGCTACATCGGTAATGCGCCGAACTTCATGGTGAAGGCGATCGCGGAATCGCGCGGGGTGAAGATGCCGAGCTTCTTCGCGTATCTCGGCTGGGCGCTCGTGGTCCTGGTACCCGTATTCCTGCTGACGTCGTGGATCTTCTTCCCGGCGTAGGCTGACGATTTTCAACCAAGCGCGGACGGCTTCGGCGGTGCACGATGTACCGCGTGCCGGCCGCGGCATGCGGAGATGGCGATGCAGAAGATCCTGGTCGCACGTCCGATCTTTCCGGACGTGATCGAACGGCTCGAGCAGTATTTCGAAGTCGACTGGAACAATGGCGACGCGCTCGCCCCCGACGCGCTCGCCGCGCGTCTCGCGGACAAGGACGGCGCGCTGACGGCGGGCGACCCGGTCGGCGCGGCCGCGCTCGCGGCGGCGCCGCGCCTGCGCGTCGTGTCGAACATGGCGGTCGGCTACAACAATTTCGACATGGCCGCGTTCAATGCCGCGAACGTGCTCGGCACCAATACGCCGGACGTGCTGAACGAATCGACTGCGGATTTCGGCTGGGCGTTGATGATGGCCGCCGCGCGGCGAATCGCCGAATCCGAGCACTGGTTGCGCGCCGGACACTGGCAGAAGTGGGCGTACGACGGTTTCCTCGGCAGCGACATCTACGGCTCGACGCTCGGCGTCATCGGGATGGGGCGCATCGGTCAGGCACTCGCACGGCGCGCGCGCGGCTTCGGGATGGAGGTGATTTATCACAACCGATCGCGGGTCGCGCCCGAGATCGAGGCCGAGGTGAATGCCGAATACGTGTCGAAGGATGACTTGCTGGCGCGCGCCGATCACGTCGTGCTCGTGCTGCCGTACACGAAGGAGAACCATCACACGATCGGCGCGGCCGAGCTCGCGAAGATGAAGCGCACCGCGACGCTGACCAACATCGCGCGCGGCGGCATCGTCGACGACGCGGCGCTGGCCGCCGCGCTACGCGACGGGACGATCGCCGCGGCCGGCCTCGACGTCTATGAAGGCGAACCGAGCGTCCATCCCGCGCTGCTCGCGGTGCCGAACGTCGTGCTGACGCCGCACATCGCGAGCGCGACCGAGAAGACGCGCCGCGCGATGGCGAACCTTGCGGCGGACAACCTGATCGCCGCGCTGGGCGAAGGGCCGCGCGCGGGGCAACCGCCGAACCCGATCAACCCTGACGTGATCGGGAAGCCGCGCGCATGACGACGACGTTGTTGCTGGCGACGGTCGTCGTGCTGGCCGTCGCGCTCGCGGTGGCGATCGTCGCAATCGTGCGCGGCGGCGGCCGCCACGACGATGCGGCCGTGCTCGGCGACCAGATCGAGGACGCCGCGCACGCGCAGGCGCTCGCGGTCGAGCGGCTCGAGCGCGAGCTGCGCGGCGAGATCGTCGAGAACGCGCGCGGCTCGCGCACCGAGCTGACCGGCAATTTCTCGCAGCTTCAGCAGACGCTCGCGACACAGCTCACGAGCATCGCGACCGTGCAGAACAATCAGATCGAGGGTTTCGCGCAACAGCTGGGCAAGCTCGTCGCGGGCAACGCGCAGCAGTTCGATGCGATGCGCGAGAGCGTGCAGCGTCAGGCGCAGCAGGCGCGCGAAGAGCAGACGGTCGCGCTGCGGCTGTTCGGCGACACGCTGAACCGGCAGCTCACGCAACTGACCGAGGCCAACGATCGGCGGATCGGTGAAGTGCGTGCGACACTCGAGCAGCGGCTGAAGGAAATCGAGACGAACAATGCGGCGAAGCTCGAGGAGATGCGCCGCACCGTCGACGAGAAGCTGCATGCGACGCTCGAACAACGGCTCGGCGAATCGTTCAAGCTCGTGTCGGACCGGCTCGAGCAGGTACATCGCGGGCTCGGCGAGATGCAGACGCTCGCGGCCGGCGTGGGGGACCTGAAGAAGGTGCTGACCAACGTGAAGACGCGCGGCACCTGGGGCGAGGTGCAACTCGAGGCCTTGCTCGAGCAGATGCTCACGCCCGACCAGTACGCGAAGAACGTCGCGACGGTGCCGAAGAGCAGCGAACGCGTCGAGTTCGCGATCCGGCTGCCGGGGCGCGATGCCGGCACGCGCGACGCGCCGCCGGTGTGGCTGCCGATCGACGCGAAATTCCCGCGCGAGGACTACGAGCGGCTGATCGACGCGCAGGAGCGCGCCGATTCCGTGGCGGTCGAGGACGCGGCCCGTGCGCTCGAGGCGCGCGTGCGGATGGAAGCGCGCACGATTGCGGAGAAGTACGTCGCACCGCCGCATACAACCGATTTCGCGCTGCTGTTCCTGCCGACCGAAGGCCTCTATGCGGAGATCCTGCGCCGCCCGGGGCTGACCGACCTGCTGCAGCGCGACTATCGTGTGACGGTGGCCGGGCCGACCACGCTGACCGCGCTGCTGAACAGCCTGCAGATGGGTTTCCGCACGCTCGCGATCGAGCAGCGCTCGAGCGAAGTGTGGCAGGTGCTCGGCGCTGTGAAGACCGAATTCGGCAAGTTCGGCGATGTGCTCGCGCGCACGAAGGCGCAGCTCGAAACGGTCACGCGCTCGATCGAAGCGGCCGAGCAGCGCACCCGCGTGATGAACCGCAAGCTGAAGCAGGTCGAGGCGTTGCCGGGCGAGACGGCGGCCGGGCTGCTCGGCGCGGAAGGCGCCGACGGTGCCGATGCGGACGATGCATGACGCATCGTGTATTCAGCCGAAGCCGGCTGGAACGAAAAACGGGCACCCTCTGAACTGAACCCCAGAAGTTGGGCGGTTCAGGAATGCTAGGCCAGCAGGGGCTGGGTTCTGTATTGAACAGGACTCAGCCCTTTCAACTTCAGCCGGATGCGTTCGTGGTTGTAGTAACGGATGTACTGCCGGATTCCGGCCTGCAATTGTTCGACGCTGTCGAACTCGGTGAGGTGGAAAAACTCCGCCTTGAGGGTACCAAAGAAGCCCTCCATGGCGGCATTGTCCAGGCAGTTGCGAGTATCCGGTTCGGATTCTGGCGGTGCAGGTTCGGAAAGCGGCGAAGTCGACATCTTGGGGCGGCGTCCCTTCGGACGTGGTAGGAGGGCGGCGAAACCACCCTCATGATACTGGCGTTCCCAACGGGCGATGGCTCCTGCATCACGAATGTCCAGCAGCGCTTGCATGTGCGTGCGGGATGGATTCCCCCGCTGCATGCGTTCCAGCGCCTCCAGATTGAACTGTGCGCTGTACTTCACGTGTCCTTTGCGCCGTAATCCATCGGCACCATGGCGCTTGTAGCTGGCAACCCATTGCTCCACCTGTGTGCTGCCCACCCCAAACTCTCTCGCAAGCGCTTTGCACCCTTTGTCGCCAGACAGATACCGCTGCACCACGTCAAGCTTGAACCGCTCGTCGTATTTCGTCATGAAAAAACCCCAAGGGTCGGATCTATGTCCAACTCTTGGGGTTCAGTTCACGTGGCGCCCGTTTTCCTTTGCAGCACCGACCCGCGTGGCCGGCCCGCGGTCAACGTGCGGCGAGCGCGTTCAGCGCATCCCCGGTGACGCGCACGATGCGCCATTCCGGCAGCACGGTCGCGCCCATCTTTTCGTAGAAGTCGATCGCCGGCTGGTTCCAGTCCAGCACCGACCATTCGAAGCGAGCACAGCGGCGCTCGACTGCGAGTGCCGCGAGGTGCTGCAGCATCGCGGTGCCGAGGCCCGTGCCGCGCTGCGACGGCTGCACGTACAGGTCCTCGAGATACAGGCCGCGACGGCCGAGGAACGTCGAATAGTTGTGAAAGAACAGCGCATACGCGACGATCGCGCCGTCGCGCTCGGCCACCAGCGCTTCGGCGGCGGGGCGCTCGCCGAACAGCGCGTCGGCCAGATCGGCGTCGCTCGCGACGAACAGGTGCGTGAGCTTCTCGAACTCGGCCAGCTCGCGCATCAGCGCGAGAATCGCACCGACGTCGCGCGTTTCGGCCGTGCGGATCAGTGGCGTGCCGCTCACGCTTCCTCCGGCGGATCGGACAGCACGATCTCGATGCCGCCGAAGCGCGACGCGACCCAGTTGTACGCGTGGCAGGCGATCCACAGCAGCACGAAACCAAGGATCGCGTTCAGCAGCAGGGCGCTCAGGATCGTGCTCAGTTCGACCATCCCGTAGCGGATGTACGCGACCAGGATGCCGAGCAGCACGATCGGCACGCTGAACGTCAGGTAGACGAGGATCAGTGCCTTCGCGGTCTGCCCCGCGGCGATCGACGAGATTTGTTTCTTCATGTGCGGATTGCCCCCGTAGAGATATACCGATTGGAATTCAGATCAAGCCGTCGAGCGGCAGGATGTCGACCGGGGCGCCCGCGTCGACTGCCGCGGAATCGTGGCCCAGGACGATGAAACAGTTGGCGGCCGCGAGGCCGCTCAGCGATGCGGAACTCTGCGAACCGGCCGGCGCGACGTGCCACTGGCCGTCGGCGTCGCGCGTCGCGACGGCGCGCAGGTATTCGGTACGGCCCGGGCGCTTTTTCAGCGCCTGCGTGCTGCGTGCCGTGTACATCGCCGGCGGTGGCGCATGCGCGCCGGCCAGCGTCAGCAGCGCGGGGCGCACGATCGCGTAGAACGTCACGGCGGACGCGACCGGATTGCCGGGCAGCCCGAAGAACAGCACGTGGCCGGCGCCGTCGGCCGCAGGCGCGAGCGTGCCGCACGCGAGCGGCCGGCCGGGCCGCAGCGCGAGGCTCGCGAAGGTCACGTCGCCGAGCCGCGCCATCACGTCGCGCGTGAAATCGGCTTCGCCGACCGACACGCCGCCCGACGTGATCACCGCGTCGGCCTGTGCGGCGGCGGCATCGCGCAGCGCGCGTTCGAGCGCCGCCGGATCGTCGCGGACGATTCCGAGATCGAGCGCGTCGATGTGCAGCCTTTCGAGCATCGCGACCAGCATCCCGCGATTGCTGTCATACAGCGTGCCGCGGCCGGCGGGTTCGCCGGGTTCGCGTAGTTCGTCGCCGGTCGAGAATACGGCCACGCGTACGCGGCGGCGCACCGTGACTTCGCGCAACCCGAACGATGCGAGCAAGCCGAGATCGGACGGGCGCAGGATGCGCCCGGCGGCAAGCGCGCAGGCGCCGCGGGCGATATCCTCGCCGGCCCGGCGGCAGTTTGCGCCGCGCGTGACGTCGTGCGCGGCGAAGCGGATGACGTCGCCGTCGACGCGCACGCGTTCCTGTGGAATGACCGTGTCGCATCCGGCCGGTATCGGCGCGCCGGTCATGATGCGGATGCACGTTCCGGGCGCCACGGCGCCGTCGAACGGATGGCCGGCGAACGCCGTGCCGGCGACCGTCAGCGCGATGTCGGCGGCCGGTGCAGGCGCGTGTGCGCTGCCGTCGAATGCATAGCCGTCCATCGCCGAGTTGTCGTACGCGGGAATGTCGAACGGCGCATTCACGTCGGCCGCGAGCACGCGGTCGAGGGCGTCATGCAGCGGCACCGTGTCGCACGCGTCGACCGGCACCGCGAACCGGCACGCGAGCGCCTGCGCGTCGGCGAGCGACAGCGGGGCAGCGGAATCGGGTGCGGTTCGGGGGGCGGGCGAGGATTGCGTGATCATCAGTCTGACTGCGCCGCAAGGCGTATCGGGTTCGTGGCCGGTGGCGCGCGGAGGGCGCCGGAGCGCGAAGGCGCATGCGGCGGACGGGAACGGATGCCGGCGCCGTCAGCGGCGGGCAAGCGCGGCAAGTTCCTGCCAGGAGTTGGCATTGTAAAACGCACGCTCGTCGCAAAACTCGACTTCGACCGTCTTGTGGCGTGCGTACCACGCACGCACCTTGCGCTCGCCGGATGCAAGCCCGGCCGCGAGGTCGTCGGCGAGCGACGTGCGCAGCAGCGCGAAGGTCGGCTGCGGCGAACGTGCTTGTTGCGCGTCGACGGTCACCGCCATCGCGATGTCGGCCTGCTGCGCGTCGAGCGCCGCATGCAGCCGCGCGACGAGGTCGGTCGGCAAATAGGGCGTATCGCACGGCGAGCACGCGACGAGCGGTGCGCGCGCCGCGCGCATGCCGGCGAGCAGACCCGCGAGCGGGCCGGGGAAATCGGGTGTTTCGTCCGGCACGATGCGCGCGTCGAACGGCGCACCGAGCTCGGCATAGCGATCGGCGTTGCGATTCGCGCTGATCAGCGTCTCGTCGACCTGCGGCGAGAGCCGGCGCAGCACGTGCAGCGCAAGCGGCGTACCGTCGAGCAGTTGCAGGCCCTTGTCGGCGCCGTCCATGCGCGTCGCGCGCCCGCCTGCGAGCAGCAGGCCGGTGACGGAAGGCGAGGCGGAAGCGGACATCGCGGGAAATCGGGGCGGCGGGCGCGCGTCAGCCGCCGATGTACGACATTTCGACGCGCTTGCCGGCACCGTGGGACGCTGCGTCAGCGGCCACGCTGCCGCGCAGCTGCGAATAGCGGTCGGTGCGGGCCTGCCAGATCCGGGCGATCGCGGTCGCGATCTCGGCGTCGCTCGCGCCACCACGCACGAGGGCGCGCAGGTCATGGCCGGTCGACGCGAACAGGCACAGGTACAGCTTGCCTTCAGTCGACAACCGCGCGCGCGTGCAGTCGCCGCAGAATGCCTGTGTGACGCTCGAGATCACGCCGATTTCGCCGCTGCCGTCGGCATAGCCCCAGCGCTGCGCGGTTTCCGCCGCCGTGTGCGGCTCGAGCGGCACGAGCGGGAACCGTTCTGCGATCCGTGCGACGACGTCCGCGGACGGCAGCACTTCGGTCATGTTCCAGCCGTTCGACGTGCCGACGTCCATGTATTCGATGAAACGCAGGATCACGCCGGTGCCGCGAAAGCGCTCGGCCATCGGCAGGATTTCGCTGTCGTTGGTGCCGCGCTTCACGACCATGTTGACCTTGACCGGCGCGAGGCCCGCGGCCTGCGCGGCGAAGATGCCGTCGAGCACGTCGGCGCTCGCGAAGTCGGCGTCGTTCATGCGCTTGAACAACGTATCGTCGAGCGCGTCGAGGCTGACCGTCACACGCGTGAGGCCGGCATCCTTCAGCGCGCGCGCCTTGCGCGCGAGCAGCGAGCCATTGGTGGTGAGCGTCAGGTCGAGCGGGCGGCCGTCATGGGTCTTCAGGCGCGCGAGGCGCTCGATCAGGAATTCGAGATTCTTGCGCAGCAGCGGTTCGCCGCCGGTGATCCGGATCTTTTCGACGCCGTGCGCGACGAACAGCCGCGCCACGCGCTCGATTTCTTCGTGCGTGAGCAGCGCGCTGTGCGGCAGGAATGGGTAGTTCTTGTCGAACACGTCTCTCGGCATGCAGTACACGCAACGGAAGTTGCAGCGGTCCGTCACCGAGATGCGCAGGTCGCGCAGCGGCCTGGCGAACGTGTCGGCCAAGGCGCCGTCGGGGGTATGCGCGACGCCGGAGATATCCGGCATCCCGCTGACGTCGGCGAGAGGAATGATGCGTCGGGACATGTTGAAAGAAGTGCGAGCCAAGCTTCTATTCTAGCCGCAAGCGGCTGGCCGGGCCGGTGGGCGGAAACCCGCAGCGCGGAAATGGAAAAGCCCGCCGGAGGCGGGCTTTTCCTGGTCGGGCGATGCGTCGCTTAATGTTGCGACGTTTCGACCTGCTGCATCGGGGTCGTGTCGACCGGCGGCAGCGCCTTGCGCTCGCGCGGAACGCGGACTGCGCGCGGCAGGCGCGACGCGGCTTCCTGAGCAGCGCGGAACTTGTCGGCGTCGGTGTTCACCCACACGAGACCGGCTTGTTCCAGCACGACATCGAGGCTCGCCGAAGCTGGCGCAGCGGCCGTTTGCACGGGCGCCGGAGCCGGCGCGGCAACGGCTTCGACCGACGCAGTTTCGACGCGAGCCGGTTCGACGGCGGCCGGAGCCACTTCGGCTGCGACGACCGGTGCCGGGGCAGCCTGCTCGACGGGCGCGGACTGAAGCGCTTCGACGGCAGCCGGCGCGGCCGGCACTTCGAATGCATCGGTCGGCGAAACCGCGACCGGAGCCGGGGCGGCTTCCGTAGCAGCGGCCGGCGTGACCGGTGCCGATTCGGCTGCCGGTGCGACGACGGCCGGCTCGAGCGGCGCGACCGGCGTCGCTTCGACGCGAACCGGTGCCGGTTGCGGCTCGGCCGCGACCGGTGCGGCTGCTTCGGCAACGACTGCGCCTGCTGCGGCGACGGCTGCCATCGCGACCGGTGCGGCCGTATGTGCCGGCTCGACCGCGCTCGGGGTTTCCGTCGTCACGGCTTGCACGGCGGCTTCGCCGTCCGCGCCTTGCTCGGCGTGGTCGACGACTGCGCCTTCGTCCTCGCGTTCGCGACGACCGCCACGGCGACCGCGGCGGCGGCGGCGACGTTCCTCGCCGTCACGTGCGCCGGCTTCCGCGTCGGCCGCGACATCGACGCCCGGCAGGGCGACGGCTGCGGCCTGGTCGGCTTCCGCTTCCGGATGGTTCTCGCCACGGGTGACGGTTTCGAGCGTCGCCGCGTGTTGCGTCGGCTTGCGGCGCTCTCCGCGCTCGCGACGTTCGCCGCGTTCTTGGCGCTCGCCGCGGCCGGCTGCCTCGACGGCTTCCGGCTGCTCGGTGCGCTCGCGCGGTTCGCGGTTCTCGCGCGGTTCACGCGGCTCGCGGCTCTCACGCGGTTCGCGGCCTTCGCGCGGGCCACGGCCCTCGCGGCTTTCGCGCGGCTCACGGCCTTCGCGCGGTTCACGGCCTTCGCGCGGTTCGCGACCTTCGCGCGGTTCACGCCCTTCCTTGCCTTCGCGTTCCTGGCGTTGCGACTGGCCACGGCCTGCCGCTGCCTGATCGCGACCGCCCTGAGCCTGCTGAGCGCCGCCGCGACGATTGCGGTTGCGATCGCCGCCGCGCTGCTCGGTCTTCTCGGTCCGCTCGCGGGCCGGACGGGCTGCCTGCTCCTTGGCCGGTGCCGGTGCGACCGGCGCGGGTGCCGGAGCCGGCGACATGCCGAACAGACCCTTCAGCCAGCCGATGAAACCGCCGCTCGCCGCGGCGACCGGTGCGGGCGCCGCCACCGGCTCGACCGGCCGCTGCGGTGCCGGGCTCGGTGCCGGACGCTCGGGCGTGATGCCCTTGACCGCGGCTTCCTGCTTCGGCTTCACGTCGGCCGCACGCTTGCTGTAGCCGGTTTCCGACTCCAGTTCGCGGGCGGCTTCTTCCGCCATCTTCCAGGACGCACGCGGATCGTCGAGGCGCGCGTCGTCATGGCGCAGGCGCTCGAGCTTGTAGTGCGGCGTATCGAGGTGCTTGTTCGGGATCAGCACGATGCCGACCTTGAAGCGCGACTCGATCTTGTTGATTTCCTGACGCTTTTCGTTGAGCAGGAAGGCGGTCACCTCGACCGGCACCTGGCAGTGGATCGCCGCGGTGTTTTCCTTCATCGCTTCTTCCTGAATGATCCGCAGGACCTGCAGCGCGGACGATTCGGTATCGCGGATGTGGCCGGTGCCGTTACAGCGCGGGCACGTCACGTGGCTGCCTTCCGACAGGGCCGGACGCAGGCGCTGGCGCGACAGTTCCATCAGGCCGAAGCGGGAGATCTTGCCCATCTGCACGCGTGCACGGTCATGCTTGAGCGCGTCCTTCAGGCGTTGCTCGACTTCGCGCTGGCTCTTCGCCGACTCCATGTCGATGAAATCGATCACGATCAGGCCGCCGAGGTCGCGCAGGCGCAGCTGGCGGGCCACTTCGTCAGCCGCTTCGAGGTTCGTGCGGGTCGCCGTTTCCTCGATGTCCGCGCCTTTGGTCGCACGCGCCGAGTTGACGTCGATCGCGACGAGCGCTTCGGTGTGGTCGATCACGATCGCGCCGCCCGACGGCAGCGGCACCGTGCGCGAGTAGGCCGTTTCGATTTGGTGCTCGATCTGGAAGCGCGAGAAGAGCGGCACGTCGTCGTGGTAACGCTTCACCTTCGACACGTTGTCCGGCATCACGATGTCCATGAACGCACGGGCCTGATCGTAGATCTCGGTCGTGTCGATCAGGATTTCGCCGATATCGGGCTGGAAATAGTCCCGGATCGCGCGGATCACGAGGCTCGATTCCAGATAGATCAGCATCGGCTGGCCGGAATTGCCGCTTTGCGACGCCGCCTCGATCGCGCGCCACAGTTGCAGCAGGTAGTTCAGATCCCACTGCAGTTCCTCGGCGCTGCGGCCGATGCCCGCGGTGCGGGCGATCATGCTCATGCCGTCCGGAATCTGCAACTGCGCCATGGTTTCGCGCAGTTCCTGCCGCTCGTCGCCTTCGATCCGGCGCGATACGCCGCCGCCGCGCGGGTTGTTCGGCATCAGCACGAGGTAGCGGCCGGCGAGCGAGATGAAGGTCGTGAGGGCGGCGCCCTTGTTGCCTCGCTCTTCCTTCTCGACCTGGACGATCAGCTCCTGGCCTTCGCGCAGGGCATCCTGGATGCGCGCCGAGCGCATGTCGATGCCTTCCTTGAAGTACTGGCGGGCGACTTCCTTGAACGGCAGGAAGCCGTGGCGGTCTTCGCCGTAGTTGACGAAGCACGCTTCGAGCGACGGCTCGATGCGGGTCACGACACCTTTGTAGATATTGCCTTTGCGCTGTTCGCGCCCGGCTGTCTCGATGTCGATGTCGATGAGCTTTTGCCCATCAACGATGGCGACGCGCAGCTCCTCCTGCTGCGTCGCATTGAACAGCATGCGTTTCATGAACGACTCCAGGCGGCTCTGCTGCCGGCGCCTCGCGGTTGTCAGTCGCGAGGGCGGGAACGACGGCAGGCCGCGCCTTGTTGTGTTGTCACGAGCACGCTGGAGCGGGAAGGATGGCGGGGAGAATTGCCTGAAGAGGCGCTTGGGCCCGAAAGACGGGGCCGGCGGCCAAAGGGCACCTGCGAACACGGCTTCAAAGCACGGCGTCCACACACCGCACGCTGCGAAAGCGCGCTAAGCCTGAGACCGGGGCACTGCCACGGGGCGCGCGCAATGCGTCGCGCGCGCCGACGGGCGGCAGATGCTGCGGCTTGGGCCGCAGCGGGGAGTATCGAATCCAGCCCGACTTTCCCGCCTGGGGTGTACTTCCCTGGTTTGACGTCGCCAAGCCCCGCACGCTTCGCGGGGCCAAATCGGGCGCAACGCCGTATTTTCGCAACCGGCAGCCTGCGGACGTACTTCACGCCGTCGGGCTGCCGATCAAATTCTTTTCAACCAACTTTCCGTTACCGCGGCGCCTTGCCGACCGAATCCGCCTGCGGGCGCGATCCTTGCCGACGGTGGGCGCCGTGCGTGCAACTTGCTGCATCTCTTTGATTAGGGGCGAGCAGCAGACCCCCGGCGCAAGTAAAATAGCAGTTTGCGCTTGCGCCTTGCCCGATTCCGTCGGGGCCGGCCTGTCAGGCCACCCTCAACGTCAGGCTGGGCAAAATTATATTCAGTATGAATGAGTTAGGCAAAATATCCCAGAATTCAGTCGCAAGCGGCCAGGTATCGATGATCCAGATCGACGAAAACTCGGCCGGTCAGCGGATCGACAACTTCCTGTTGCGCGTCTGTAAAGGCGTGCCCAAAAGCCATATTTACCGGATCCTGCGCAGCGGCGAAGTGCGCGTGAACAAGGGTCGGGTCGACGCCCAGTATCGCCTCGCGTTCGGCGACATCGTCCGCGTGCCGCCCGTGCGGGTGGCGGCGGCCGACCTCGCGCGCGCCGACACGCCGATCGTGCCGCCCGCGCAGTTCGAGGTGCTGTACGAAGACGACGCGATGCTCGTCATCAACAAGCCGGCGGGCGTCGCCGTGCACGGCGGCAGCGGCGTCGCGTTCGGCGTGATCGAGCAGATGCGCCAGGCGCGTCCGCGGGCGAAGTTCCTTGAACTCGTGCATCGGCTCGACCGCGAGACTTCCGGGATCCTGATGCTCGCGAAGAAGCGCTCGGCGCTCGTCGGCCTGCACGAGCAGATCCGCGAGAACCGGATGGACAAGCGTTACTTCGCGTGCGGACACGGAGAGTGGCAGTCCGACTGGGGCCGCCGCCGCGCGGTGAAGGCGCCGCTGTTCAAGTATTCGACCCCGGAAGGGGAGCGGCGGGTGCGCGTGCAGGACGACGGCCTGCCGTCGCACACGGTGTTCAACCTGATCGAGCGCTGGCCGGACTATGCGCTGGTCGAAGCGGAACTTAAAACGGGTCGGACCCATCAGATCCGTGTGCACCTCGCGCATCTCGGCCTGCCGATCGCCGGCGACGCCAAGTACGGCGATTTCGCACTGAACAAGGCGCTGGCGCGCGCGAACGCGCAGCCGTCGCTCAAACGGATGTTCCTGCATGCGCACCGGCTGAAGCTCGCGCATCCGCTAACCGGCGAGGCGCTGCAGTTCGACGCGCCGCTGCCGGACGAATGCCGGCGCTTCCTCGATCAACTCCGCGCTCTGCGCGATACCGCCTGACTCGCATGGCCCGACAGCAATTTGACCTGATCGTCTTCGACTGGGACGGCACGCTGATGGATTCGACTGCGCACATCGCGCACAGCATCCAGGCCGCGTGCCGTGATCTCGGCCTGCCCGCGCCGTCGGACGAGGCGTCCCGCTATGTGATCGGCCTCGGCCTGCGCGACGCGCTTCAGATCACGGCGCCGACCCTCGATCCGTCCGACTATCCGCGGCTGGCCGAACGTTATCGCTATCACTACCTGCTGGACGATCAGCGCATCGAACTGTTCGCCGGCGTGCGCGAACTGCTCGCGGAATTGCGCGATACGGGTTACCTGCTCGCGGTCGCGACCGGCAAGGGCCGCGTCGGGCTGAACCGCGTGCTCGACCAGTCGAAGCTGACGAGCCTGTTCGATGCGACGCGCTGCGCGGACGAGACGTTCTCGAAGCCGCACCCGGCGATGCTGCACGAACTGTCGCGTGAATTGGGGCAGGATCTCGCGCGTACCGTGATGATCGGCGACACCACGCACGACCTGCAGATGGCTGCCAGCGCCGGGGCCGCCGGCATTGGCGTCGCGTACGGCGCGCACACGGCCGATGCGCTGGCCGCGCTGACGCCGCGCTTCGTCGCGCCGGACGTCGGCTCGCTGGCGGCGTGGCTGCGGGAACACGCATGAGCACGGCGCCGGAAGCCGTGCGCGTGTGCGCATCGGACGCACTGGCCGACGGCGGTGCCGGCGTGCGCGTCGACGCATCGTTGCGCGGCGAGCAGGCGGTCGTGTTCTTCGTGCGTTACGAAGGTCGCGCTTACGGCTACCTGAACCGCTGCGCGCACGTGCCGATGGAGCTCGACTGGGCCGAAGGGCAATTCTTCGAGTCGTCGGGCCTGTACCTGATGTGCGCGACGCACGGCGCGATCTACGCGCCGGATACCGGCAAGTGCGTCGGCGGCCCGTGCCGCGGCGGCCGTCTGCGGCCGGTCGAAGTCGACGAGCGCGACACGCCGGACGGGCGTGCGGTATTCTGGGTGCCGGATGCCGACCTGGGGCCCGCCGCTCCGCCTCCTTCCGCCACGACCGACTGACGACATTACTGCATGGCCGACCAACCGAACATCCCTGATTCCTCGTCCCGTCCCGACAGCCGCGAACCGAACTGGGAGCGTGCGGCGCTTGAGCGGATCGCGCTCGCGGCCGTCAAGGAACAGCGTGCGGCGCGGCGCTGGAAGATCTTCTTCCGCTTCGCGTTCCTCGGCGTATTCGTGCTCTTCGCGTTCGCGCTGATCGATTTCTCGAGCGACTCGAAGTTCTCGTCGAGCGGGCGCCACACGGCGCTCGTGACGATCGACGGCGAGATCGCGGCGGGCACCAACGCGAACGCCGACGACATCAATACGGCGCTGGATGCCGCTTTCGACGACAGCGGCACGGCCGGCGTCGTGCTGCGGATCAACAGCCCGGGCGGCAGCCCGGTGCAGGCAGGAATGGTCTACGACGAGATCCGCCGGCTCCGCACGAAGTATCCGGACAAGCCGTTGTACGTCGTCGTGACCGACATGTGCGCATCGGGCGGCTATTACATTGCGTCCGCCGCCGACAAGATCTTCGTCGACAAGGCGAGTATCGTCGGCTCGATTGGCGTGCTGATGGACGGGTTCGGCTTCACGGGCCTGATGGGCAAGCTGGGCGTCGATCGCCGCCTGCACACGTCGGGCGAAAACAAGGGCTTCTACGACCCGTTCTCGCCCGAGACGCCGAAGATGGATGCCCATGCGCAGGCGCTGCTCGACCAGGTCCATGCGCAGTTCATCAAGGCCGTGAAGGATGGCCGCGGCAAGCGGCTGCACGAAACGCCCGACATGTTCTCGGGTCTGTTCTGGACCGGCGAGAAGAGCGTCGAACTCGGGCTCGCCGACGGCTACGGCACGACCGACACGGTCGCGCGCGACGTGCTGAAGGCGCCGGATCTCGTCGACTACACGGTGAAGGAAAGCCTGACGAATCGCGTTGCGCGCAAGTTCGGCGCGGCGGTCGGCGGTGCCGCGATGAAGGCGCTGACCGCCGGCGGCGCGTCGTTCAGCCTGCGCTGAGCGGCAGCCGGCCGGCGCCGCGGCGAGCGGAGCGGGGTGCCCCGTGCCGCGAGGCTGTTGCCGGTGCCGATCTCAGTTCGCGAGCAGCAGGAAGATGGCGGGGCGCTTGTGCAGATTCGGCGCAGGCGCCTTTTTCCAGTCGGCCACCGTACGGCTGGCGATCGTCTCGGTCTCGAGGGTCAGGTCGGCTGCGACGCAGATCTGCGTCGACGGCGCGCAGGTCGCGACGAGCGTGTCGAGCATCGCGTGGTTCCGGTACGGCGTCTCGATGAAGATCTGCGTCTGGCGCGCCTTGCGCGACAACTGCTCGAGTTCGCGCAGGCGTTTCGCGCGCGCGGCCGCATCGACCGGCAGATAGCCGTTGAACGCGAAACTCTGGCCGTTCAGGCCGGATGCCATCAGCGCGAGCAGGATCGAACTCGGCCCGACGAGCGGCACGACCTTCACGCCGCGCTCGTGCGCCCGGCGGACCAGCAGCGCGCCAGGATCGGCAACGGCGGGGCAGCCGGCCTCGGATACGAGCCCGGCGTCCGCCCCCGCCAGTACCGGTGCGAGCAGCCGGTCGATCTCGCCGGCCGGCGTATTGACGTTCAGTTCCCGGATCTCGATTTCCTGGATCGGCCGCGTCGTGCCGATCTTCTTCAGGAACGCGCGGGTCGTTTTCGCGTTTTCGCCGATGTAATAGCCGAGCGTGCCGGCGCGCGCCTGGACGGCCGCGGGCAGCACGGCGGCGAGCATCGATGCGTCGCCTTCGCCGAGGGTGTTCGGGACGAGATAGAGCGTGCCGGCCGTCATGCGCGGTCTCCCTGGGTGGCAAAGAGCGGATAGCCCGCGGCACGCAGCATCCGCGTGAGCGCGATCAGCGGCAGGCCGACGAGCGCCGTCGGGTCGTCGGAGTCGATGGCATCCAGCAGCGCGATGCCGAGGCCTTCGGATTTCGCGCTGCCGGCGACGTCGTACGGCGTTTCCGCACGCAAGTATGCGTCGAGTTCGGCTTCGGGCAGCGAGCGGAAGCGCACGTGCGTGACGACGTCCTCGCTCCAGGTTTCACCCGTGCGGCTGTCGTACAAGCTGAGCGCACTGTGGAATTCGACGTCGCGGCCCTGCATCGACAGGAGCTGCGCGAGCGCGCGCTCGTGCGTGCCGGGCTTGCCGATCTGGTGGCCGTCGAACGTCGCGACCTGGTCCGAACCGATCACGAGTACGCCGTCCGGCGCGTCGATCGTCGCGGCGACCGCGCGCGCCTTCGCGCCGGCGAGGCGCAGCGCGGTCGCGGCCGGCGTTTCGCCTTCGAGCGGGGTTTCGTCGAGGTCGGGCGACATCACGTCGAACGGCACGCCGAGGCGCTCGAGGAGCGCGCGGCGATAGCGGGAACTGGAGGCGAGAATCAGCCGCGGCGGGCGGCAAACGGTATCCGGCATGGTCGATTGGGTCGATGAGTCGTCAGGTGTGGCGCGGTGTTGCGAGGGCGCAAGCATAAGTGATTGACCGCAAAAGGTAAAACAGGTATGCTTTCCCGCTTTTCGTCGGCAGGCTTTCGCAGTGGTGGCGCCTGCCGGGTCTTCGGAAGTAAAGTACGTAATCGTACGCGGCGTAGATCGCGCACGTGCGCGGCGCCAAATGTACGGCGCCAGCAAGCCGGATCCCGCAAGTCAGCCTGTAGGCAGGAGCGCAACATGAACACTTCTTCTGGCAAACCTGCGGCGTCGCTTGATCCGCACGCAGTCGACCTGTTCGAATTCGCCCGCAGCGGGCGGCAGGCAGCGGGTGCCGTGCGCCTGTCGCAGCTGCCGCGCATGCTGAACGAAGTGCCGGCGGACGCGCCCGATCGCGACACGGTCTTCACGTGGCAGGCCGAAGGGTTCACCCAGAAAGAGTTGCAGGACGACGGCGCCGATGGGCAGCAGCCGTATCTGCGCCTCGCGGTGCACGGCCATGCGTGGCTCACGTGCCAGCGCTGCATGACCCCGTACGACCAGACGTTCGACGTCGACATGACGTACCGGGTCGTTGCGACCGAAGAAGAAGCTGAAGAATTTCCGCTCGACGACGATGAAGCCGATGTGATCGTGGGCTCACGCCAGTTCGATCTCGTCGACTTGATCGAAGAGGAGTTGCTGCTTTCGTTGCCGCTCGTGCCCAAGCACGAGGTTTGCCCGGCAGTTCACGAAAGCCTCGTGTCGGGTGCGAGCGGTCCTTCGGAAGACGCGGACGACGAGTCCGCCGAAGACGAGGACGAAGGCAAACGGCCGAATCCGTTCGCGGCGCTGGAAGCGCTGAAGAAGGACGGGGACGGCGGCAAGAAACACTAAGCAGTTGTGGCGCGGGAAGGCGTAAGGGCTTTGGGCCAGGGTAGTTAAGCGCCGGATCGGGCTGTGTTAGAATCCGGAAAATTATTTAGGAGTTAGTCATGGCAGTCCAGCAAAACAAGAAGTCGCCGTCGAAGCGCGGCATGCATCGTTCGCACGATTTCCTGACGGCAGCGCCGCTGGCAGTCGAGCCGAGCACGGGTGAGGTGCACCTGCGTCACCACGTCAGCCCGAACGGCTACTATCGCGGCAAGAAAGTCGTCAAGACGAAGAACGACTAAGCGTCAAGTCACGCGTTGCGCGCTACGATCGCCGTTCGCGTGACAACTGGTTCGCTTGACACTTTCCTGGCTCAACAAAAAGGCGGCATTCAACTGCCGCTTTTTTGTGCCTGAAATTCGTCGCATTCCATGACCGTAAAGCTCACAATCGATTGCATGGGAGGCGACCACGGCCCGTCCGTGACCGTTCCCGCGGCAGTCAAGTTCGTCCGCGCGCATCCCGATGCGCACCTGATGCTCGTCGGCATCGAAAGCGCGATCCGCGCCCAGCTGAAAAAGCTGAAAGCCCTCGACGATCCCGCGCTGACCATCGTGCCCGCCACCGAAGTCGTGGCGATGGACGACCCTGTCGAAGTGGCGCTGCGCAAGAAGAAGGATTCTTCGATGCGTGTCGCGCTCAACCAAGTCAAGGAAGGCGCGGCCCAGGCCTGTATCTCCGCCGGCAACACCGGCGCGCTGATGGCCGTTTCCCGTTATGTGCTCAAGACGCTGCCCGGCATCGAGCGGCCTGCGATCGCGTTCGCGCTGCCGAACCCGACCGGCTACACGATGATGCTGGACCTCGGCGCGAACGTCGACTGCGAGCCGCAGCACCTGCTGCAGTTCGCGGAGATGGGGCACGCGCTCGTTGCGGCGCTCGAAGGCAAGGAGCGTCCGACGATCGGCCTGCTGAACATCGGCGAAGAGGTGATCAAGGGCAATGAGACGATCAAGCGCGCAGGTGAACTGCTGCGCGCCAGCACGCTGAATTTCCGCGGCAACGTCGAAGGCAACGACATCTACAAGGGCACGGTCGACGTGATCGTCTGCGACGGCTTCGTCGGCAACGTCGCGCTCAAGACGTCCGAAGGGCTCGCACAGATGCTGTCCGACATCATCCGCGAGGAGTTCGGCCGTTCGCTGATGTCGAAGCTGATGGCGCTGCTTGCGCTGCCGGTGCTGATGCGTTTCAAGAAGCGCGTCGATCACCGCCAGTACAACGGTGCGGCGCTGCTGGGGCTGAAGAGCCTCGTGATCAAAAGCCACGGTTCGGCCGATGCCTACGCGTTTGAGTGGGCGATCAAACGCGGGTATGATGCCGTCAAAAACGGCGTGCTGGAGCGCCTCGCGCGCGCGATGGCGGACAATTCGGTGTCGCTCGGCGACGGCGAACACGACGCGGGCGGCGCGGGCCAGACGAGCCCGGCCGCAGGCCATCACGCCGAACCTTCCGCTGCGCAATCCTCTAAAGCATAAATGGCCCAATCGACTCTCTATTCCCGCGTGCTCGGCACGGGCAGCTACCTGCCGCCCGACCGCGTCACGAACCAGCAGCTCGCCGATCGACTCGCGAAGGAAGGCATCGAGACGAGCGATGAGTGGATCGTTGCGCGCACGGGCATCCATGCGCGTCACTTCGCCGCACCGGACGTCACGACGAGCGATCTCGCGCTCGAAGCGTCGCGTCGTGCGATCGAGGCCGCCGACATCGATCCTCAGTCGATCGACCTGATCATCGTCGCGACTTCGACCCCCGATTTCGTGTTTCCCAGCACGGCGTGCCTGCTGCAGAACAAGCTCGGCATCAAGAACGGTGGCGCGGCATTCGACGTGCAGGCGGTGTGCTCGGGCTTCGCCTATGCGATGGCGACGGCCGACAGCTTCATCCGCAGCGGCCAGCACCGCACGGCGCTCATCGTCGGCGCGGAGACGTTCTCGCGCATTCTCGATTTCAAGGACCGCACGACCTGCGTGCTGTTCGGCGACGGCGCGGGCGCGGTGATCCTGTCCGCATCGGAAGAGCCGGGCGTGCTCGGCAGCGCGCTGCACGCGGACGGCAGCTATTCAAACATCCTCTGCACGCCGGGCAACGTCAATCGCGGCGTGATCGACGGCAGCGCGTTCCTGTACATGGACGGGCAGGCCGTGTTCAAGCTCGCGGTCAACGTGCTCGAGAAGGTCGCGATCGAGGCGCTCGCCAAGGCGAATCTCGCGCCCGAGCAGGTCGACTGGCTGATTCCGCACCAGGCCAACATCCGCATCATGACCAGCACCTGCCGCAAGCTCGGCCTGCCGCAGGAGCGCATGGTCGTGACGGTCGACCAGCACGGCAACACGTCGGCCGCGTCGATCCCGCTGGCGCTCGACACCGCGGTGCGCGACGGCCGCATCCAGCGCGGTCAGCACGTGCTGATCGAAGGCGTCGGCGGCGGCTTCACGTGGGGCGCATCCGTCTTCCGCTACTGATCCGCGGCGCGCATTTGCCGCGCGCGGATCCCGAACCGGCGCGCCGTTCGCGCGCGCCGTCCGAATCGATTCAATTGGGGACGATATGAAATTTGCATTCGTTTTTCCGGGGCAGGGCTCGCAGTCGGTCGGCATGCTCAACGCATTCGCCGATCTGGCCGTCGTGCGCGAGACGCTCCAGGAAGCATCCGATGCACTCAATCAGGATCTCGGCAAGCTGATCGCCGAAGGTCCGGCCGAAGAACTGAATCTGACCACCAACACGCAGCCCGTGATGCTGACGGCCGCCTACGCGTGCTATCGCGCATGGCAGCAGGCCGGCGGTCCGGCACCGTCGATCGTCGCGGGCCACAGCCTCGGCGAGTACACGGCGCTCGTCGCCGCGGGCGCGATCGCGTTCAAGGACGCGGTGCCGCTCGTGCGCTTCCGCGCGCAGGCGATGCAGACGGCCGTGCCGGTCGGCGAGGGTGGCATGGCCGCGATCCTGGGTCTCGATGACGACACGGTGCGCGCGGTGTGCGCCGAAGCCGCGCAAGCGGGCGTCGTCGAAGCCGTGAACTTCAACGCGCCGGCGCAGGTCGTGATCGCGGGCGCGAAGGCGGCCGTCGAGAAGGCCTGCGAGATCGCGAAGGCGAAGGGCGCGAAGCGCGCGTTGCCGCTGCCGGTGTCGGCGCCGTTCCATTCGTCGCTGCTCAAGCCGGCGTCGGACCAGCTGCGCGACTATCTCGCGAACGTCGACGTGAAGGCGCCGCAGATTCCGGTCGTCAACAACATCGACGTCGCGGTGGTCAGCGATCCGGCCGCGATCAAGGACGCGCTGGTGCGCCAGGCCGCGGGCCCGGTGCGCTGGGTCGAATGCGTGCGGTACATCGCGGGCACGGGCGTCACGCACGTGATCGAGTGCGGTCCCGGCAAGGTGCTGGCAGGGTTGACGAAGCGCATTGACGGCAACCTGGTCGGCGCATCGGTGTTCGATCCGGCTTCGCTCGACGAAGCACTGAAGCTGGCGACCGCCTGACGCGGCGCCTTTCCTCAAGAGACGGATATTCGATTCATGGAAAAGACTCTCGATAAACAGGTCGCGATCGTGACCGGCGCATCGCGCGGCATCGGCCGGGCGATCGCGCTCGAACTCGCGCGCCTGGGTGCGACGGTGATCGGCACGGCGACGAGCGAATCGGGCGCCGCCGCGATTACCGCAGGGTTCGCGGAAGCGGGCGTGACGGGCCGCGGCGCGGTACTGAACGTCAACGACGCGGCGGCGGCCGAAGCGCTGATCGACGCGACCGTGAAGGAATTCGGCGCGCTTCACGTGCTCGTCAACAACGCCGGCATCACGCAGGACCAGCTCGCGATGCGGATGAAGGACGAGGACTGGGACGCGGTGATCGACACCAACCTGAAGTCGGTGTTCCGCCTGTCGCGTGCGGTGCTGCGTCCGATGATGAAGGCCCGCGGCGGCCGCATCATCAACATCACGTCGGTGGTCGGCTCGGCCGGCAACCCGGGCCAGGCCAACTACGCGGCCGCGAAGGCCGGCGTCGCGGGCATGACGCGTGCGCTCGCGCGCGAGATCGGCAGCCGCGGCATCACGGTGAACTGCGTCGCGCCGGGCTTCATCGACACCGACATGACGAAGACGCTGCCGGAAGAACAGCAGGCCGCGCTCAAGACCCAGATTCCGCTCGGCCGCCTCGGCAGCCCGGAAGACATCGCCCATGCCGTCGCGTTCCTCGCATCGCCGCAGGCCGGTTACATCACCGGCACGACGCTGCACGTGAACGGCGGCATGTACATGTCGTAACGATTTTCGTTTACCATCCGCGCCGTATCCCGTTTTTCAGGCGGATCGGCGCTTGATCGACCATCAAGCCAACGCGCGTTTTGGCGTCAGCAAACCTGATAAAATGCGCGCACTTGTAAATCTGAACTTTCCCTCGGAGGGGTAATGGATAACATCGAACAACGTGTCAAGAAGATCGTCGCTGAGCAACTGGGCGTCGCAGAAGCCGAGATCAAGAACGAAGCATCGTTCGTGAACGATCTGGGCGCGGACTCGCTCGACACGGTCGAACTGGTGATGGCGCTCGAAGACGAGTTCGGCATGGAAATCCCGGACGAAGAAGCAGAGAAGATCACGACCGTTCAGCAAGCGATCGACTACGCTCGCGCAAACGTCAAGGCGTAAGCGCCTTTCGCGCTTGTCTGCCACGTCACCGCGATCTTCGCGTTTGACGCGCCATCCTGCCGGCAACCGCGCCGGACGGACTAACAGCCACAGGGCTCGCAGGGCTGGTTCCTGTGGCCACTGTGGCTTTTGTTTTTGTCATCCAATGGAAAAGAGGTTACCGTGAGCCGCCGTCGTGTTGTCGTTACTGGCCTGGGGCTGATTTCGCCCGTTGGCAATAATGTTGCCGACGGCTGGGCCAATCTCGTCGCCGGCAAGTCCGGCATCGCCACCGTCACGAAGTTCGATCCGTCGAACCTCGCCTGCCATTTCGCTGGCGAGGTGAAGGGTTTCAGCGCCGAGGAATACATTCCGGCGAAGGAAGCCCGCAACATGGATACGTTCATCCATTACGGCATCGCGGCCGGCGTCCAGGCAATCCGGGACAGCGGCCTCGAAGTGAACGAAGCCAATGCGGAACGCATCGGCGTGCTGGTCGGCTCCGGCATCGGCGGCCTGCCGATGATCGAAGACACGCACCAGACTTACGTCGATCGCGGCGCGCGCCGGATTTCGCCGTTCTTCGTGCCGGGTTCGATCATCAACATGATCTCGGGTCACCTGAGCATCATGTTCGGCCTGAAGGGCCCGAACCTCGCGGCCGTGACGGCCTGCACGACCGGTCTGCACAGCATCGGCCTCGCGGCGCGCCTGATCCAGGCCGGCGACGCCGACGTGATGGTCGCGGGCGGCGCCGAATCGACGGTGTCGCCGCTCGGCATCGGCGGCTTCGCGGCCGCGCGTGCGCTGTCGACCCGCAACGACGATCCGGCAACGGCGTCCCGTCCGTGGGACAAGGACCGTGACGGTTTCGTGCTGGGTGAGGGCGCGGGCGTGATGGTGCTCGAGGAGTACGAGGCGGCGAAGGCACGCGGCGCGAAGATCTATGCGGAAGTCTCGGGCTTCGGCATGACGGGCGATGCGTACCACATGACCGCGCCGAACATGGACGGTCCGCGCCGCTGCATGGTTGCGGCGCTGCGCGACGCCGGCGTGAACGCGGACGAGGTCCAGTACCTGAACGCCCACGGCACGTCGACGCAGCTCGGCGACAAGAACGAGTCCGACGCGGTGAAGGCGGCATTCGGCGAGCACGCGTACAAGCTCGTCGTGAACTCGACGAAGTCGATGACGGGCCACCTGCTGGGTGGCGCGGGCGGCCTCGAGTCGGTGTTCACGGTGCTGGCGCTGCACAACAACGTGTCGCCGCCGACCATCAACATCTTCAACCAGGACCCCGAGTGCGATCTCGATTACTGCGCGAACACCGCGCGTGACATGAAGATCGACGTTGCCGTGAAGAACAACTTCGGCTTCGGCGGTACCAACGGCACGCTGGTGTTCAAGCGCGTCTGACGCTGAATCGCTTGACGAGTCCATTCGATGCTCCGGCCGGGCGTCCGCAGCGCTTTGCGTTGCGGGCCTCGGCCGTGTCGTATGTCGTGCTGGCCGTGTTCGTCGCGGCGGCTGCCGCGTCCGCGTACCTGTTCTGGGCGCCGCGGGCCGGTGCCGCAGCCGGTGCGTGCGTGTCCGCGGCGACGGCCGCGCTGCTTGCCGTGTGTGCCGCGCGGGCCTGTGCCCGTCGGCTGCCGGCCGAGCTGCGGATCGATGCATTCGGGGAGGTTGCGGCGTTTGGCCGCACCGGGCGCTTGCTGGCCCGGGGCCGCGTAACCGGCCATGCACACTGGAGCAGCCTGCTGCTCGTGCTGTCGGTCGGGCAGGGCGCCCGGCGTGCCCGGCCGCTGCTGATCCCGGCCGATGCGCTCGACGCCGCGTCGTTCAGCGCGCTGTCCGTGCTGGCGCGTACTGCGGGCACGGCGGGGCGGGCATGACGGTGGCGCAGTTACCGACCGTAACCAGCGGCCGGCGCCGGAACGCTACAATAACGCTCCGCGTTGCATCCCTAGTTAACGGATTTGTCAGGTGAGTGAAAAAGAAATCGATCAGGCTCTGGTCGAGCGCGTACAGAAAGGCGACAAGGCAGCGTTCGAACTCCTGGTCTCCAAATACCACCGCAAGATCATTCGGCTGATCTCGCGCCTCGTGCGGGATCCCGCCGAGGTCGAGGATGTGGCCCAGGACGCGTTCATCAAGGCGTATCGTGCGCTGCCGCAATTTCGCGGCGAGTCGGCGTTCTACACGTGGTTGTACCGGATTGCCGTCAATACGGCGAAGAACTACCTTGCGACGCAGGGCCGCCGGGCACCGACCTCCACCGAGGCCGATGCCGAGGAAGCGGAAACTTTCTCCGACGCAGACCAACTAAGGGATATCAACACGCCTGAGTCGATGTTGATGAGCAAGCAGATTGCCGAGACGGTCAACGCTGCAATGGCCGTCTTGCCCGAAGAGCTGCGCCAGGCGATCACGCTGCGCGAGATCGAGGGTCTGAGCTACGAAGAAATCGCGGAAATGATGGATTGTCCGATCGGGACGGTCCGGTCGCGGATCTTCCGGGCGCGCGAGGCAATCGCTGCGAAATTGCGTCCGCTGCTCGATACGCCCGAAGGCAAGCGCTGGTAAGCGCGACGGGCGCAACGACGCGGGTCGGGGTCTAGTTACGGATAGAGTCGTGAAGTCACGACGGGGTGTGTGCAAGATGGGGAGCATCATGGGGTCGGTCAATACGCAGTCGCAAGCGTGCTCGCGCGGCGAGCGCCTTTCCGCTCTGGTCGACGGTGAACTGTTCGACGGCCCGGATCACGGGCAGTTTCTGGCTGAGCTCGACCGCGCGGATCGCGCTGCGTGGGCCCATTACCACCTGATCGGCGATGCGCTGCGCTCGGACGAGCTCGCGCTGTCGCCCGCGCTGAGCGTCGCGTTCACCGCGCGCATGTCGGCCGCCCTCGAAAGCGAGCCGCATCTGCTCGCGCCGGCCGCCGCGCCGGTCGCGCGCAAGCTGTTGTCGCTGCGCCGGCGTGTCGTGCCCGCGTTCGCGGTCGCCGCCGCCGCCGCCACGCTGACGTGGATCGTCGTCCCGCAGATGCAGACGGCCGGCGCGCCGGGCGCCGTCCAGGTCGCATCGGCAGGCGCACCGCAGAACGGCAACCTGCAGCGCGTGACGGTTGCGCAGGCATCGGCGCAGCCGGGCCTGCAGGACGTCAACATCATCCGCGACGCAAGTCTCGACCAATACCTTGAAGCGCACCAGCAATTCGCACAGCAGCCCGTCGTCACGGGCTCGATGCCGCTGATCCGCGCTGCCGTGACCACCACGCCAGGCCAATAAACCCGATGCGGACATTGCAGTTGAATCACGCCATCTCCGGATGGAAGCGGCTGCCGGCCCTCCTGCTTTGCGCAGCCGCCCTGTTGTCCGTTCAATCCCTCCCAGCCAGCGCCCAGCAACCGGACGATCCCGTCGCGACCCGCAAGGGTGCGGCGGATTGGCTCGATCGCATCCAGCAGGCGGCGCAGCAGCAGAGCTACGAGGGTACGTTCGTCTACCAGCGCGGTGGGTATGTCCAGTCGTCGCGCATCGCGCACGTGGCGTCCCGCGACGGCGAGTTCGAACGGATCGAGTCGCTCGACGGCAAGCCGCGCAAGGTTCTGCGGCACAACGACGAGTTGTACACGTTCGTGCCCGAGCGCAAGTTGTGCGTGGTCGAGCGCCGCCAGACGCGCGACTCGTTCCCTGCATTGCTCGGCGCGGGCGGCGAGCACGTGATGTCCGTTTATGACGCGAAGCTGCTCGGCAAGGACCGGGTGGCCGGGGTCGACGCGCAAGTGGTCGAACTCGTGCCGAAGGATGCGTACCGGTTCACGTACAAGCTGTGGGCCGACACCCGCACCGGGCTGCTGCTGCGTTCGCAGACGCTCGATGCGAGCGATCACGTGCTCGAGCAGGTCGCGTTTTCGCAAGTGCAGACGGGCGGCACGGTCGGCGACAAATCCGCGATCGCGGCCGGCATGCGCAACCTGAGCGGCTGGACGGTCGTCCGCCCGCCGGTCGCGACGGTCGACATGGAAGCGCAGGGCTGGCAAATCGCGCCGACCATCGCCGGCTTCCGGAAGATTCGCGAGGTGCGCAGGCCGATGGCCGCGCGCGACGCCGGCGATCCGCCGATCCCGGTCGATCAGGCCGTCTTCACCGACGGCCTCGCGACGATCTCCGTCTTCATCGAGCCGGCCGAAAAGAACACGCGCAAGGAAGGGGCGGGCAGCACGGGCGCGACCCACGTGCTCGTGAAGCGTCGCGGCGACTACTGGATCACCGTGCTCGGCGAAGTGCCGCCGGCCACGTTGCAGCAGTTCGCGTCTGCCATAGAATACAAGGCTTCCAAGTAACGCTACGGCTTCCGACATGACGAAACTCACGCTGCGCAAAGTGTTCGCGGCGGCGGTGCTGTGTGCCTGCCTGCCGCTCGCCCCGCATACCGCGGCCGCTGTCACGCCTCCTGCAGCCAGCCTTCCCGACTTCGCCGATCTGGTCGAGAAGGTCGGGCCGGCTGTCGTGAACATCCGGACCACCGCGAACGTGCCGACGCCCGGGCCGCGCGGCGTGCTCCCGCCGGGCTTCGACAACGGCGACATGTCGGAATTCTTCCGGCGCTTCTTCGGCATTCCGCTGCCGCAGGCGCCCGGCAACGGCGGCGGCAATGGCAGCCCGAAGAACGCCCCGGCGCCGGATAATCCGCCCGATACCGAGCAGAACCGCGGCGTCGGTTCGGGTTTCATCGTGTCGGCGGACGGCTACGTGATGACCAACGCGCACGTCGTCGACGACGCGGACACCATCTACGTGACGCTGACCGACAAGCGTGAATTCAAGGCGAAACTGGTCGGTGTCGACGACCGCACGGACGTCGCGGTCGTCAAGATCCAGGCGTCGAATCTGCCGGTCGTCGCGGTCGGCGATTCGAACAAGGTGCGTGTCGGCGAGTGGGTCGTCGCGATCGGTTCGCCGTTCGGCCTCGACAACACCGTGACGGCCGGCATCGTGAGTTCGAAGAGCCGCAACACGGGCGATTACCTGCCGTTCATCCAGACCGACGTCGCGGTGAACCCCGGCAACTCGGGCGGTCCGCTGATCAACATGCAGGGTGAGGTGATCGGCATCAACTCGCAGATCTACAGCCGCACTGGCGGTTTCATGGGCATTTCGTTCGCGATCCCGATCGACGAGGCGATGCGCGTGGCAGACCAGCTGAAGGCGACCGGCAAGGTCACGCGCGGCCGCATCGCGGTGGCGATCGGCGAAGTGACGAAGGAGGTGGCCGATTCGATCGGGCTGCCGAAGGCGGAGGGCGCGCTCGTCAGCAGCGTCGAGCCGGGCGGTCCGGCCGACAAGGCGGGCATCCAGCCGGGTGACATCATCCTGAAGTTCAACAGCCGGTCGGTCGATACGGCGTCGGATCTGCCACGCATGGTCGGCGACACGAAGCCCGGCACCAAGGCAACCGTCAGCGTGTGGCGCAAGGGCCAGGCGCGTGATGTGCCGATCACGATCGCCGAGACGCCGGCGGAGACGACGGCGAAGGCCGAGCAGCGCAAGAATGTGCCGCAGAAGCCGCGACAGGCCAATTCCCTTGGTTTGACGGTCAGCGACCTTTCGGCAGACCAGATGAAGTCGCTGAAGCTGAAGAACGGCGTGCAGATCGATGGTGTCGATGGCCCGGCGGCCCGTGCGGGCCTGCAGCGCGGCGACATCGTGCTGCGCGTCGGCGACACCGACATCACGAGCGCGAAGCAGTTCGCCGACGTGACCGCCCAGCTCGATCCGCAGAAGGCGGTCGCGGTGCTCGTGCGGCGCGGTGACAATACGCAGTTCGTGCCGGTGCGCCCGCGCCCGGTCCAGAAGTAACGCGCCGATGTTTACGCTCTACGGCCGCGGCTGGTGCCACCTGTGCGACGACATGCGTGATGCGCTGGCGCCGGTGGCGGCCGCATTCGGCGTTGACGTCGACTGCGTCGACATCGACGCCGATCCGGCACTCGTCGCCCGTTACGACGAGGATGTGCCGGTGCTGTTGCTGGACGGCACGGAAGTGTGCCGCCACCGGTTCGACGAGGCGAGAGTGCGCGGCGCGCTGGCGGCGCGGCGCTGAACCTGGCCCCGTCGCCGGCCGCGCCCTGCGCGGGGTTCCGATGCGAGCCTGCTCGCCAAGGCCTCTGGCGGGGCGCCCTGACCGGGCGTTCCCGACCAGGCGTCCCAAATTACCGCCCGGCAAAGGCCTTTTCGGCTAAAATAAGCCGTTTTTTCACCGACTTACAAGGCGTGCTCCGCAGTCGTCGAGCGCGCCTTTTTCGCTTGATCGGCACTGAATGGATCATATTCGCAATTTCTCGATCATCGCGCACATCGACCATGGCAAGTCGACGCTCGCGGATCGCATCATCCAGGTATGCGGCGGCCTCGCCGACCGTGAAATGGAAGCGCAGGTGCTCGACTCGATGGATATCGAGCGCGAACGCGGCATCACGATCAAGGCGCAGACGGCGGCATTGTCCTATCGCGCCCGCGACGGCAAGGTCTACAACCTCAATCTGATCGATACGCCGGGGCACGTCGACTTCTCATACGAAGTCAGCCGTTCGCTGTCCGCGTGTGAAGGTGCGCTGCTCGTGGTCGACGCGAGCCAGGGCGTCGAGGCACAGACGGTCGCGAACTGCTACACGGCGATCGAGCTCGGCGTCGAGGTCGTGCCGGTGCTGAACAAGATCGACCTGCCGGCCGCGAACCCCGAGAACGCGATCGAGGAGATCGAGGACGTGATCGGCATCGACGCGACCGACGCGACGCGCTGCAGCGCGAAGACGGGGCTCGGCGTCGAAGACGTGCTCGAAGCGCTGATCGCGAAGGTGCCGCCGCCGAAGGGCGATCCGGCCGCGCCGCTGCAGGCGCTGATCATCGACTCGTGGTTCGACAACTACGTCGGCGTCGTGATGCTCGTGCGCATCGTCAACGGCACGCTGCGCCCGAAGGACAAGATCAAGATGATGGCGACCGGCGCGCAGTATCCGGTCGAGCACGTCGGCGTGTTCACGCCGAAGTCGCGCAATCTCGAATCGCTGTCGGCCGGACAGGTGGGCTTCATCATCGCCGGCATCAAGGAACTGACGGCCGCGAAGGTCGGCGATACCGTCACGCACGCGACCAAGGCCGCCGCCGAGCCGCTGCCGGGCTTCAAGGAAGTGAAGCCGCAGGTGTTCGCGGGCCTCTATCCGGTCGAGGCGAACCAGTACGACGCGCTGCGCGAATCGCTCGAGAAACTGAAGCTCAACGATGCGTCGCTGCAGTACGAGCCGGAAGTGTCGCAGGCACTCGGCTTCGGTTTCCGCTGCGGCTTCCTCGGGTTGCTGCACATGGAAATCGTGCAGGAGCGGCTCGAGCGCGAGTTCGACATGGACCTCATCACGACCGCACCGACGGTCGTCTACGAGGTCGTGCAGAGCGACGGCTCGACGATCATGGTCGAGAACCCGGCGAAGATGCCGGAGCCCGGCCGCATCGCGGAAGTCCGCGAGCCGATCGTCACGGTGAACCTGTACATGCCGCAGGACTACGTCGGTTCCGTGATCACGCTGTGCGAGCAGAAGCGCGGCTCGCAGATCAACATGCAGTATCACGGCCGCCAGGTGCAGCTCACGTACGAAATCCCGATGGCCGAAATCGTGCTCGACTTCTTCGATCGCCTGAAGTCGGTGTCGCGCGGCTATGCATCGATGGATTACGAGTTCAAGGAATACCGTTCGTCGGACGTCGTGAAGGTCGACATGCTGATCAACGGCGACAAGGTCGATGCGCTGTCGATCATCGTGCACCGCTCGCAGTCGCAGTATCGCGGCCGTGAAGTGGCCGCGAAGATGCGCGAGATCATTCCGCGCCAGATGTACGACGTGGCGATCCAGGCGGCGATCGGTGCGCACATCGTCGCGCGCGAGAACATCAAGGCACTTCGCAAGAACGTGCTCGCGAAGTGCTACGGCGGCGACATCACGCGAAAGAAGAAACTGCTCGAGAAGCAGAAAGAAGGTAAGAAACGCATGAAGCAGGTGGGTTCGGTCGAGATCCCGCAGGAGGCGTTCCTCGCGATCTTGCGCGTCGAAGACAAATAACAGGACTGATCCTTTTATGAATTTTGCGCTGATTCTTTTTGTGCTCGTCGTCGTGACGGGCGTAGCGTGGGTGTTGGACAAACTGGTGTTCCTGCCGCGGCGACGCAAGGCGGCCGACGCGGCGATCGAGGAGTTCGATCGCCAGCAGTCGCGTATCGACAAGCGTTTCGCGGACGAAAACGCGGGGCAGACGCGTTCGAAGCTGCGTGACGAAAAGCTGCGCCAGCCATGGTGGCTCGAGTACACCGCAAGCTTCTTCCCGGTGATCCTGGCCGTGTTCGTCGTGCGTTCGTTCATCGTCGAGCCGTTCAAGATCCCGTCGGGGTCGATGGTGCCGACGCTGCTGGTCGGCGACTTCATCCTCGTCAACAAGTTCGAATACGGCCTGCGCATGCCGATCACGAACACGAAGATCACGCAGGGCAGCCCGCTGTCGCGCGGCGATGTCGTCGTGTTCCGTTATCCGAAGGACGAGTCGGTCGACTACATCAAGCGCGTGATCGGCCTGCCGGGCGATACGGTCGCTTACCAGGACAAGCAACTGACGATCAACGGCCAGCCGGTGCCCGAAACGCCGCTGCCGGATTTCTTCGACGACGAGCGCCAGAACTACGCGAAGCAGTTCGAGGAGACGATCGGCGCGAAGAAGAACGCGATCCTCAACAATCCCGCCGTGCCGCCGTTCGTGATGGGCGCCTACGATTATCCGTATCGCGACAACTGCACGTACAACAGCCGCGGCGTGATCTGCAAGGTGCCGCCGGGCCACTATTTCATGATGGGCGACAACCGCGACAACAGCGCGGACAGCCGCTACTGGGGTTTCGTGCCGGACAACAACATCGTCGGCCGCGCGTTCTTCATCTGGATGAACTTCGGCGACCTGAAGCGAATCGGTTCCTTCAACTGATCGCATTAGACTCGCATGCAATGCGCGACGCACGGGCCGCGTCGCGTATTGCCGAACTACTTTAAGAACCGGCGGTAACACCGCCTCGTCACGCCTTTTCGCGTCCGGCCGTGCCGTTTCGGCCCGACCGGCGCCCGCGTTATACTCCTGCACATGCCCCTATCCCAGTTGGAAAGCCGGCTACGCTACGAATTTCGCAATGCGGAATTGTTGCGCCAGGCTTTGACCCATCGCAGTCACAGTGCCACGCACAACGAACGGCTCGAGTTTCTCGGCGATTCCGTTCTGAATTGCGCGGTGGCCGCCCTTTTGTTCCAGCGTTTCAGCAAGCTGGACGAAGGCGATCTGTCGCGCGTGCGCGCCAATCTCGTCAAGCAGCAGTCGCTCTACGAAATCGCTCAGGCCCTGAATATTTCGGAAGGGCTGCGGCTGGGCGAGGGCGAATTGCGCAGCGGCGGCTTCCGTCGCCCGTCGATCCTCGCGGACGCGTTCGAAGCCATCATCGGGGCAGTGTTCCTCGATGGCGGCTTCGAAGCCGCCCAAGGGGTCATCAAGCGCCTCTATATCCCGATTCTCGACCACATCGACCCGCGCACGCTCGGCAAGGATGCGAAGACGCTGCTGCAGGAGTACCTGCAGGGGCACAAGATCGCGTTGCCGACCTACACGGTCGTCGCAACTCATGGTGCGGCGCACAATCAGCAGTTCGAGGTCGAATGCACGGTGCCGAAGCTGGATGTGAAGGTGTCGGGCTCCGGTGCAAGCCGGCGCGCGGCCGAGCAGGCTGCCGCGAAGAAGGCGCTCGACGAGGTGCTGGCGGCTGCGCCGATGCTGGCCGCGAAGCCGAAGCGTTCGAAGAACGCACGCGGGTCGAAGCACCTCGAGCCTGAAATCGTGCCGGGCGTGAAGGGCGTGCAGGAAGCGCTCGACCTGCGTTCGCCGGAACGGAAGGAGCGTGCGGCGGCGCGCGATGCGAAGGCGGCGGCTGCCGTCACGGCAGCGACCGACGCCGGCGCACACCCGCCCGAGCGGCCGGTGCAGGCGCCGATGGCCGCGATTCGCGCGGCGCATGTGGAAACGGCGGCGGACAAGGCCGACCGGCCCGCAAAGCCGACGGCGGACAAGCCTGCCGAGAAGGCAACCGAGAAGCCGTCGGATCGCAACGAAGCCAGCTCCCGCGCGGCGGACAAGCCCGCGGAGGCCGCACCCCGTGCAGCCGACAAGCAGGCGGGCCAGGCGGCCGATCCGGCTGCCTCCACCGACAAGCCTGCAGCCGGTTCCGACGCCGCCTCGCGTGCGACGTCGCGCGCCCGCGACGCCGCGGCGCCCGGTACCGAGACGCCGCAGGGCGGCGCAAGCCTCGCTGCCGCGCAGGCGCGCGTGGCCGATGCCGACTACTGAATTGCCCCTCGATCGTGCCGCGCGCCGCGCGGCCGTTTCCGAACCTGTCTCCCAAACGATATGAACACTCCCGCTCCTACCGGTTTCCGTTGCGGCATGATCGCGATCGTGGGCCGCCCGAACGTCGGCAAGTCGACGTTGATGAACGCACTCGTCGGCCAGAAGATCAGCATCACGTCGCGCAAGGCGCAAACGACCCGCCATCGCATCACCGGCATCAACACGTTCGACGACGCGCAATTCGTGTTCGTCGACACGCCGGGCTTCCAGACCCGTCACAGCACCGCGCTGAACCGTTCGCTGAACCGCGCGGTCACGTCGACGCTCACGTCGGTCGACGTGATCCTGTTCGTGATCGAGGCCGGCCGCTTCGGGCCCGACGACCAGAAGGTGCTCGACCTGATCCCGCCCGGCATGCCGACGCTGCTGATCGCGAACAAGATCGATCGTGTGGCCGACAAGGCGACGCTGTTCCCGTTCATGCAGAAGGTGAGCGAACTGCGCGAATTCACCGAGCTCGTGCCGCTGTCGGCGCAGCGGCCGGAAGACATCAAGCGCCTGCTGGACACCATCAAGCCGTACCTGCCGGAAGGCGAGCCGATCTACGGCGAGGACGAGCTGACCGACCGCAGCTCGCGCTTCCTCGCGGCCGAAATCCTGCGCGAGAAGGTGTTCCGCTGGACCGGCGACGAACTGCCATACACGAGCACCGTGCTGATCGACAAGTTCGAGGAGGAAGGGCGCCTGAAGCGTATCTTCGCGACGATCCTCGTCGAGCGCGATTCGCACAAGGCGAT
This sequence comes from Burkholderia sp. AW49-1, assembly GCF_053427845.1. Classification (NCBI taxonomy): domain Bacteria; kingdom Pseudomonadati; phylum Pseudomonadota; class Betaproteobacteria; order Burkholderiales; family Burkholderiaceae; genus Burkholderia; species Burkholderia sp. AW49-1. The sequence continues at coordinate 68,751 of NZ_JBSAXF010000021.1, forward strand.
GGTGATCGGCAAGAAGGGCGAGAAGCTCAAGCAGATCAGCACCGAGGCGCGGATGGACATGGAGAAGCTGTTCGACGGCCCCGTATATCTCGAGACCTTCGTGAAGGTGAAGAGCGGGTGGGCCGACAACGAGGCGGGGCTGCGCGCCTATGGGTACGAATGACGCGCTGACGTCGACCGAAGACGCGGTGACCGCCGGCGCGAACGACGCGCCGTTGCCGGCACCGCCCGAACCGCCGCGTCGCAAGGCGCGGCGCGCGACGTCTCGCACGTCCGATTTCCGCGTCGCCGAGCAGCCGGCGTTCGTGCTGCACAGCTATCCGTACCGGGAAACGAGCCTGATCATCGACGTGCTCACGCGCGATCACGGCCGCCTCGCGCTCGTCGCGAAGGGCGCGAAGCGCCCGCACTCCGCGCTGCGCGGCGTACTGCAGACGTTCCAGCCGCTGCTGCTGTCCTGGTCGGGCAAATCCGAAGTACGCACGCTGACGGGTGCCGAGTGGGTCGGCGGGATGCTGCCGCTCGGCGGCGACGGGCTGCTGTGCGGCTTCTACGCGAACGAGCTGCTCGTGAAATTCTGCGCGCGCGAGGATCCGCAGCCGCCGCTCTTCAATCATTACGTGCTGACCCTCACGCGCCTTGCGCACGGCGAACCCGCGGTGCAGGTGCTGCGTTCGTTCGAGCGCGTGCTGCTGCGCGAGACCGGCTATGCGATGGCGCTGAGCCGAACGGTCGCGCGCCGTGCGGTCGAGCCGGATCGCCGCTACGTGTTCGATCCCGAGCGCGGCGTGCGCAATGCCGACGATGACGTACCGTCGCACTGGCCGGTGATTTCCGGACAGACGTTGCTCGACATGGAGCAGGACGATTACCATCGAGCCCAGACGGTCGCGCAAAGCAAGACGCTGATGCGCTTCCTGCTAAACACCTATCTCGGCGGTACGCCGCTTGCCACGCGTCAGATCCTGATCGACCTGCAAAACCTATGAGTTTCTTCCTGACAACGCCCACCGCCATCGACCTCGGCGTGAACATCGACCACGTCGCGACGCTGCGCAACGCGCGCGGCACGGCCTATCCCGATCCGATCCGCGCGGCGCTCGCCGCCGAAGAGGCCGGTGCCGACGCGATCACGCTGCACCTGCGCGAGGACCGCCGCCACATCGTCGACGCCGACGTGCGCAAGCTGCGCCCGCTGCTGAAGACGCGGATGAACCTCGAATGCGCGGTGACGGCCGAGATGCTCGACATCGCATGCGAAGTGCGTCCGCACGACGCGTGCCTCGTGCCGGAGAAGCGCGAGGAACTAACGACCGAAGGCGGTCTCGACGTTGCCGGCCGCTTCGAGGCGGTGCGTGCGGCATGCAGGCAGCTCGCCGACGCCGGCGTGCGCGTGTCGCTGTTCATCGATCCGGACGAGACGCAGATCCGCGCCGCGCATGAAGCTGGCGCACCGGTGGTCGAACTGCATACCGGCCGCTACGCCGATGCGCACGACGAGGCCGAGCAGCAGCGCGAATACGAGCGCATCGTCGCGGGCGTGCAGGCCGGCGCGCAACTGGGCCTCAAGGTCAACGCCGGCCACGGCCTGCATTACACGAACGTGCAGCAGATCGCCGCGATCGACGGCATCGTCGAACTGAACATCGGCCACGCGATCGTCGCGCACGCGATCTTCGCCGGCTGGGACAACGCGGTGCGCGAGATGAAGGCGATCATGGTCGCCGCACGGGTCGCCGCGCTGCACGGCGGCGCGCGCTGACGATGCGTTGCGTGCGCGCGCGCTTCGCTCATCGCGCGGCATCGTCCGCGCATCACGGCGGGCGTTGAGATGGCGATCTACGGCATCGGCACCGACATCGTCCAGGTGAGCCGCATCGCGGCCGTGCTCGAACGCACGGGCGGCCGGTTCGCCGAGAAGGTGCTCGGCCCCGACGAGCTGCGTGTGTTCCATGCGCGCCGTGCGCGCTCGGAGGCGCGCGGCATCGCGTTTCTCGCGACACGCTTTTCCGCGAAGGAAGCGTTTTCGAAGGCGATCGGGCTCGGCATGCACTGGCCGATGACGTGGCGCGCACTGCAGACCCTCAACCAGCGCAGCGGCGAACCGTACGTCGTCGCGTCGGGCGAACTGGCCGACTGGCTCGCCGCGCGCGGCATCACGGCGCGCGTGACGGTCAGCGACGAACGCGACTACGCGGTGTCATTCGTGGTCGCCGAGGCCGATGTCGTTCCACCGCCTGCCCCCGCACCTGTTTCCCGAACCACTCCCTGACGGAATTCCCGATTCGATGAAAACGACTCCCGGCCCGGTCATGCTCGACGTCGTCGGCACGGCCCTGTCGCGCGACGACGCGCGGCGCCTTGCGCATCCGAACACCGGCGGCGTGATCCTGTTCGCACGGCATTTCCAGAACCGCGCGCAACTGATCGCGCTGACCGATTCGATCCGCGCGGTGCGCGAGGACATCCTGATCGCCGTCGATCATGAAGGCGGCCGCGTGCAGCGGTTCCGTACCGACGGTTTCACCGTGCTGCCGGCGATGCGCCGCCTCGGCGAGCTGTGGGACCGCGACGTGCTGCTCGCGACGAAGGTTGCAACGGCGGTCGGCTACATCCTGGCCGCCGAGCTGCGCGCATGCGGGATCGACATGAGCTTCACGCCGGTGCTCGATCTCGACTACGGACACTCGAAGGTGATCGGCGATCGCGCGTTCCATCGTGACCCGCGCGTCGTCACGCTGCTCGCGAAGAGCCTGAACCACGGGCTGTCGCTCGCGGGCATGGCGAACTGCGGCAAGCATTTCCCGGGGCACGGCTTCGCGGAAGCTGATTCGCACGTCGCGTTGCCAACCGACGACCGGCCGCTCGACGCGATCCTCAAGCAGGACGTCGCCCCGTACGACTGGCTCGGCCTGTCACTGTCCGCGGTGATCCCCGCGCACGTGATCTACACGCAGGTCGACAAGCGGCCCGCGGGTTTCTCGCGCGTGTGGCTGCAGGACATCCTGCGCGGGCAGCTCGGCTTTACGGGCGCGATCTTCAGCGACGACCTGTCGATGGAGGCGGCACGCGAAGGCGGCACGCTCACGCAGGCGGCCGACGCGGCGCTCGACGCCGGCTGCGACATGGTGCTCGTCTGCAACCAGCCGGACGCGGCCGAGGTCGTGCTGAACGGGCTGAAGGCGCAGGCGTCGGCCGAGTCGGTGCGGCGCATCAAGCGGATGCGGGCGCGCGGCAAGCCGCTCAAGTGGGACAAGCTGATCGCGCAACCCGAGTATCTGCAGGCGCAGGCGCTGCTGAGCAGTGCGCTGGCGTAAGCGGAGAAGGGCGGTGTGATGCCGCCTTTCCTGTTGCCGAAAGCAAAAAGCCGCGCAGAAGCGCGGCTTTTTGCTTTTCCATCGAGGCGGGGCGAGGCACAAGGCGCCATGGCCTTACGCAACTAACCGTCAAGTCCCGCCAGCGCCTTGAACAATTGCGGCGCGCTCAGTTGACCTTCATCCGCTGCAACTTGTTGTACAGCGTCTTGGGGCTGATGCCGAGCAGCGTCGCCGCGCGATGGCGCGTGCCGCCGACCGCGTCGAGCGTCGCGCGGATCAGCAGGTCCTCGACGTCGGACAGCGGGGTGCCGACCTTGATCTGCACGCTGCTGCCGTTCAGCGCGGCGCCGGCCGCGAAGCTCGCTTCGCCCGCGCGCAGCGTTTCGATGAAATCGCCGGACGCGTCATAGGCGAAACGCACGCGCTCCTGCAGTTCGCGCACGTTGCCGGGCCATTCGTAGGACAGGCATTCGCGCACGAAGCCCGGTGCCGCTCGCTTGTCGGTCGTGCTGCGGCCGGTGGCGCGCGCTTCGCGGTTGAGTTCGTCGACCAGCGCATCAGCGATCGCGAGCGCATCGCCGTCGCGCTCGCGCAGCGGCGGCATCGTGATCGATGCCGCATCGAGGCGCAGCCACAGATCCTCGCGCAACGTGCCGTTCGCGACCGCCTCGCGGGCCGGGCGCCGCGTGGTCGCGATCAGCCGGAAGTCGCTCGCGATCGAACTCGTGCCGCCGATCCGCATGAAGTTCTGCGAGTCGAGCGCGTGCAGCAGCGCTTCCTGCAGCACGAGCGGCAATGCGGTGATCTCGTCGAGGAACAACGTGCCGCCGCCGGCCTGTTCGAACAGGCCCGATTCACGCCGCTCGGCGCCGTCGAACGCGCCGCGTTCATGGCCGAACAGCACGCTGTCGAGCGACGCGCCGTGTCGCCCGGCATGCGCGATCGTGCGGCAGTCGAACGACACGAACGGCCCCTTGTGGCGCCGGCTCAGGTCGTGCAGCGTGCGCGCGGCCAGTTTCTTGCCGGTGCCGGCTTCGCCGGTAAACAGCACGGCCGTTTCGGTGCCGGCGTTGTGCTCGATCATGTCGTATACGTGCTGCATCGCCTCGCTGCGGCCCACCAGCGCGCCGAAACGGCCCAGGTGGCGCAGCGACGCACGCAGCGTCCGCACTTCGTCGATCAGTTCGTAGGGACGCGGAATCCGGGCCAGCAGGCTGCGCAGGCGCGGAATGTTGATCGGCTTCAGCAGGTAGTCCCAGATGCCGTGACGCAGGCCTTCGATCGCGCTCTCGACCGTCGCGTTGCCCGTCAGCACGATGACCGGCAGCGAGCCATTCGGCTGCTGCTGCGGCAGATGCTGGAGCAGGTCGAATCCGCTGCCGTCCGGCAGGTTCAGGTCGACCAGGACGACATCGGGAATCGAGCGGCCGAGCGCCGTGCGTGCCTCGGCGAGCGACGTGGCCGTGTCGACCGAGAAGCCGTCCGCGGCGAGCAGCGCGGTCAGGCCGGACAGACTGTTGGGATCGTCTTCGACAATCAGGGCGTGTGGCATGGTGGACGCGAGTCGAGTCAAGAGAGGCGGGCTGTCGGCCATCGAGCCGGCCGCAGCCGCATGTCAGATTAAAAACTGATTTTATGCCCCGCTGAACACCTGACGTGCATTATTTCTTTGTCGCTATAAAACAGTTACCGATGATACAAATTGAATACCTTTAGTGCTGGATTTTGTGTTGTCCATGGTGCCGACACATCGGTGCTGTTGGCGGCAGGCAAACAAAAAGCGCCCCGAAGGGCGCTTTGTTCGATCCGGAAATCGCGGGCGATTACGCGCGGCTGCGATATTCGTTCGTGCGCGTATCGATTTCGATCTTGTCGCCGGTGTTGCAGAACAGCGGCACTTGCAGTTCGAAGCCCGTTGCGAGCTTGGCGTTCTTCAGCACCTTGCCCGACGACGTGTCGCCCTTGACGGCCGGTTCCGTGTAGGTGATCTCGCGAACCAGGATCGTCGGCAGTTCGACCGAGATCGCCTTCTCGTTGTAGAACACGACTTCGCACGCCATGCCGTCTTCGAGGTAGTTCAGCGCTTCGCCCATCATTTCCGCTTCGACTTCGTACTGGTTGTAGTCGGCGTCCATGAACACGTACATCGGGTCGGCGAAGTACGAATACGTCACTTCCTTGCGGTCGAGCACGACGACGTCGAACTTGTCGTCAGCCTTGTAGACCGATTCCTGGCCTGCGTTCGTCAGCAGGTTCTTCATCTTCATCTTGACGACGGCGGCGTTACGGCCCGACTTGTTGTATTCCGTCTTTGCGATGACCCATGCGTCGCTGCCGATCTGCACGACGTTGCCTACGCGGAGTTCCTGTGCGGTCTTCATAAAAAACTGTCCTGATCCAATCAAATAAATAGGTGCCTGAGCGTTGCACAACGGCTGACGGCGCAAGCGGGGGGCGTTCCGGTGGGCGCCAAGAGCCCCAAACGCGAGCGCTTGCGTGGTCAGCCGTCGGATAACCGCTTATTTTAACTGAGATTTTGCGTATTCCGCCAGCTTTCCGGCGAGATCGCCGACGCCCGCCAGTGCATCGGCCCAGCATGCCGCGTTAGCGTCCAGCGCGGCACGATGTTGCAGCAAATCGGCCCAATCGGGCGTGCCGCCGCCGTTCCATGCGTGCCAGAAGCGCTCGAGCGCCGCGCGCGGCGCATCGGCCAGGCCGGCCGCCAGATGCGCGAGCGCGGCGTCGAGCTTCGGCAGGTGCGCATCGTCGGCCTGCGGGTAGATGTGCCACACGACCGGCTTGCGCGCCCATTGCGCGCGGACGAACGAGTCCTCGCCGCGCACGAAGTTGATGTCGGACACCCACAGCAGCGGGTCATAGTCGGCCTGCGGGACGAATGCGAGCCCGTACGCGGTCAGGTTGCCGGCGGTCGCGCGCGCGCCGGCGCCGAACGATTCGACCCCGAAGAAGCGGGCGACGGCCGGCGATATGCGGCCGGCGGGCACGAGCGCGACGACGGGCGAGGGGCCGTCGCGCCACTGCGCGAGCAGTGCGTCGAGGGCCGGATTTTCATAGGCGAAGAGGCTGACGACGGTCGTGCCCGGCGCCGGCGGCGCGTCGCCCGTCGCCTGCCGCCACCAGGCGGCGCGCGCTGCCGCGTCGGTTTCGAAGGCCGCGCGGCGCGTGTCGAGGTCGCGCTCCTTCAGCACGCCGCCCGTGCCGGCCGACAAACCCGGGAAGAAGAACGTCTTCAGCAGCGGATAGCGCGGATGCGGCGATGGCCGCAAATGGAAATCGGCGACCCAGTCCTCGGCGCTCAGGTATTCGAGATTGATCCACACGGGGCGGCGCGCGCGGCGCGCCATCGCCGCGAGATACGCGCCGGGCAGCTCGCACGCGAACGCCTCGATCACGACGTCGGCGATCTCCAGCGCATCGCCGACTTCCGCATGCCAGTGTTCGATCACGATGCCGTCGAGCGTCTGCCGCCCGGCAGCGGGATCGACCCCGGGCAGCAGCCGCGCGAACGTGCGCAGATCGTCGATGAAGAGGCGCACCTGCCAGCCATGCTCGTGTGCGAGTTGGCGTGCGAGGCGCCAGCACACGCCGATGTCGCCGAAGTTGTCGATCACGGTGCAGAAGAGGTCGCACGCGATCGGTTCGTCGGGTGCGAGCGGCGCAGGGGAGGCGGGGGCGGTGCGGGGCATCGAAGCGGGCCGGTGAATGCTCTAAACTGGCGATTCTAATGGACCCGTTCCGCGCCACAAGGCACCCGGATCACGCATGACATCCCCAGAAGCCGCCGACATCCCGTTCGAACCCAAGAAGATCCTCGCGCAGTTGCCGCACATGCCGGGCGTCTACCGCTACTATGACACGGCGGGCGCCGTGCTTTACGTCGGCAAGGCGCGCGACCTGAAGAAGCGCGTATCGAGCTATTTCACGAAGACGCAGCTGTCGCCGCGCATCGCGATGATGGTCACGCGCATCGCGCGCATCGAGACGACCGTCACGCGCTCGGAGGCCGAGGCGCTGCTGCTCGAGAACAACCTGATCAAGGCGCTCACGCCGCGCTACAACATCCTGTTTCGCGACGACAAGTCGTATCCGTACCTGAAACTCACCGCGCACCGCTTTCCGCGCATGGCGTACTACCGCGGCTCGGTCGACAAGCAGAACCAGTACTTCGGGCCGTTCCCGAGCGCATGGGCCGTGCGCGAGAGCATCCAGATCCTGCAGCGCGTGTTCCAGCTGCGCACCTGCGAGGATTCGGTCTTCAACAACCGCACGCGGCCATGCCTGCTGCATCAGATCGGGCGCTGCACGGCGCCGTGCGTCGGCGCGATTTCCGAGGACGACTACGCGATCGACGTGTCGAATGCCGCGCGGTTTCTGCTCGGCCGGCAGTCGGAAGTGATGAAGGAGCTCGAGCAGAAGATGCACGCGTTCGCCGCCGACCTGAAGTTCGAGCAGGCGGCCGCCGTGCGCAACCAGATGAGCTCGCTCGCGACGGTGCTGCACCAGCAGGCGATCGAGGTCGGCAGCGACAGCGACGTCGACATCCTGGCGGTCGTCGCGCAGGGCGGGCGCGTGTGCGTGAACCTGGCGATGGTGCGCGGCGGCCGGCATCTCGGCGACAAGGCGTATTTCCCGACGCACGTCGAAAGTGCGCTGACGCTTGCCGAAGGGGGGCTCGGCGACGAAGCCGAGGTGGCGGACGCCGCCGACGAAACCGTCGCGGCATTGCCCGACGGGCCTGCGGAAGATGCTGCCGCCGCGCGTGACGCGGGGGCGTCGGTGGAGGCCGAGGTGCTCGATGCATTCATCGCGCAGCACTATCTCGGCAACCGCGTGCCGCCCGTGCTGGTCGTGAGCCACGCGCCTGCGAGCCGCGACCTGCTCGAATTGCTGTCCGAGCAGGCCGGTCACAAGGTCTCGCTGGTGCGGCAGCCGCAGGGGCAGCGGCGCGCGTGGCTGTCGATGGCCGAGCAGAACGCGCAGATCGCGCTCGCACGGTTGCTGTCCGAGCAGGGCTCGCAGCAGGCGCGTACGCGCGCGCTCGCGGAGACGCTCAGCTTCGAAGGCGACGATCTCGCCACGCTGCGGATCGAATGTTTCGACATCAGCCATACGATGGGCGAGGCGACGCAGGCGTCGTGCGTCGTCTATCACCATCACAAGATGCAGTCGGGCGAGTACCGTCGCTACAACATCACAGGCATCACACCGGGCGACGATTACGCGGCCATGCGGCAGGTGCTGACGCGCCGCTACGAGAAGATGGTCGAGCAGGCCGCGCAGGCGGCGGCCGCCGACGACGCGGCCGGCATCGACGGCGAATCGACGCGCAAGGCCGAGGCATCGAGCCTGCTGCCGAACATCGTGCTGATCGACGGCGGCAAGGGGCAGGTCGAGATCGCGCGACAGGTGTTCACCGAACTCGGGCTCGACACGTCGATGCTGGTCGGTGTCGCGAAAGGCGAAGGGCGCAAGGTGGGCCTCGAGACGCTCGTGTTCGCGGACGGCCGCGCGCCGCTCGAACTCGGCAAGGAGAGTGCCGCGCTGATGCTCGTCGCGCAGATCCGCGACGAGGCGCACCGTTTTGCGATCACCGGGATGCGCGCGAAGCGGGCGAAGGCGCGCCAGACCTCGCGGCTCGAAGAGCTCGAAGGGGTCGGCGCGAAACGTCGGCAGCGACTGCTCGCGCGGTTCGGCGGGCTGCGAGGCGTGGTCGCCGCGAGCGTCGAGGAACTGGCGAGCGTCGACGGCATCTCGCACGCACTCGCCGAGCAGATCTACAAGCAGCTTCACTGAAGCGGCCGTGCGGCCGGCGGCCCCTTGCGCGCGATCTCGCGTTCTTGTGGCAGGCCGGTCGACACGGCACAATTGCGAATCCTTTACTGACCCGCATGCCATGCCGTTCAATTTCCCGATTTTCCTGACGTGGGTACGGATCGTGCTGATCCCGCTCGTCGTCGGCGTGTTCTATCTGCCGGACACGGTGATGGGCGACGCGCACCGCAACCTCGCGGCGGCGGCGATCTTCATTCTCGCCGCGCTGACCGACTGGTTCGACGGGTTTCTTGCCCGCAAGTGGAACCAGACGTCGTCGTTCGGCGCGTTCCTCGATCCGGTCGCGGACAAGCTGATGGTGACCGCCGCGCTGCTGATCCTCGTGCAGATTTCGCGGGTCGATGCGGCGATCGCGCTCGTGATCGTCGGCCGCGAGATCGCGATCTCGGCGCTGCGCGAATGGATGGCGCAGATCGGTGCGTCGAAGAGCGTCGCTGTGAACCAACTCGGCAAGTTCAAGACCGCGTGCCAGATGGTCGCGATCCCGATGCTGCTGTACTACGGCCCGCTGCCGCTCGGCATCGCGACGATCGACACGCGCGTGTGGGGCGAGTGGCTGATGTACCTCGCGGCGGTGCTGACGATCTGGTCGATGCTGTACTACATGAAGCTTGCATGGCCGCAGATTCGCGAGCGCGGCGGCGCGTGACCGGCCTCGCACGGGCGGTTGCGCAGGTTTTTGGAAAAAGGGCTGGAAAAGCCCTTGACACACGAATGTGCCTTCGACATAATCTCGCTTCTCCGCTGCACGACGAAGTAAGTGTGTGACGGGGAAGCAGTAGCGCAGCAATACGCGGGAGTAGCTCAGTTGGTAGAGCGCAACCTTGCCAAGGTTGAGGTCGCGAGTTCGAGACTCGTCTCCCGCTCCAGATTTTTTCTGGCAGCGTGTTGTACGGCAAAGCGCTGCAGATGCAGGACACATGCGGGAGTAGCTCAGTTGGTAGAGCGCAACCTTGCCAAGGTTGAGGTCGCGAGTTCGAGACTCGTCTCCCGCTCCAGATTTTTCTGGCAGCGTGTTGTATGGCAAAGCGCTGCAGATGCAGGACAATGCGGGAGTAGCTCAGTTGGTAGAGCGCAACCTTGCCAAGGTTGAGGTCGCGAGTTCGAGACTCGTCTCCCGCTCCAAGTAATGGGGAAGCCACGCTTCCCTTTTTATTTGATGGACTGATGGTCCTCGAATAAAAATCTGTCGCTTGCCTCCACGGCATCCGGACAGTCCGCTTTTGGCGCGATAGCAAAGCGGTTATGCAGCGGCCTGCAAAGCCGTTTAGGCCGGTTCGACTCCGGCTCGCGCCTCCAGGTAAGAAAAGAAAAGCCCCGCTTCGGCGGGGCTTTTCTCTATTCCTCGCGTCATTCGCGCGTCTATTCCGCCGGATACGTCAGCGTCACCAACTCGCATTTCGACGCGCTATTGCCGTCGTAGTCGTAAATCGCGAGCAGATGCTGCCCCTTGCTGTTCAGGACCGGCAGCGTGATAGTCCGACGATTCGGATTGCCGCCGCCGGCGGGTTCGTCCGACACCTGTTTGCGGATTTCCGATTCGAGATCTGACGGCGTGTTGATGCCGTTCTCCGGTCCGCGGCTGCGCACCCGGCTGTAGAAATGAAAACCGTTGTCGGTCCAGCGGCGCGGCAGCATGTTGCGCCACTGGTTGTTGGTGACGTCCTTCCACGGCAGATCGGTGTTGCCGCTCAACGCGAACGGCGTCGGACATGCGCCGGCCGCAAACGCTTGTCCGCAGAAAAGCGGGAGGGCGGCAAGCGACCATGCAACGCGTCGGACCGCGCGGCGTGCGAGGCCGGCATCGCGTTGCCATCCGGGATGGTGAGGCAGGGCATGGGGCGTTTTCATACGGCATTCTCCGGGTGATGAATCGGTACGCGGCCGTGCTGCGGCCGCTGGGGAATACCGTATCGCTACCGTTCTTGCACAAGAATGCGGCGAACGTCACACGTGTGGTCACGGGGCAAAGGGGCGGGGCCGCGGCCCGGGAAAGCCTGGAGGAGGGCGACACCGCGGTGCGGTGGGGCGATCGCACGTTGTCGCGGGCGGATCGATGGGCGTGCTGCGTGCCGTCAATATTGCCCGCGTCATCATGAGCGTGCCGAACATTCGGCGACGCCGGTCAGCCGTCGATCGGCCGTGCCGGCGTGTCGAGCCTCAACTGATAGAACGCCGCATCGAGCCAGCGGCCGAATTTGAAGCCCGCTTCGGTGATCGTGCCCGAGTGCACGAAGCCGAGCCGCGTATGCAGCGCGACGCTGCCGCCGTTGGTCGCGTCGATGCAGCCGACCAGCAAATGCATGTCGGCCTCGCGCGCACGCCGGATCAACTCGCGCAGCAGCAACTCGCCGAGCCCGCGGCCGCGATGGTCGCGGTGGACGTAGACGCTGTGCTCGACCGTGTACTTGAACGCCGGGAACGCGCGGAAGGTGCCCCAGCTCGCGAAGCCGACCAGCGTGCCCGATTCGTCGACCGCGCCGACGACCGGAAACCCGCCGGCGCGCTTCGTCGCGAACCACGTGACCATCGCTTCCGGCGGGCGAGGCCGATAGTCGTACAGCGCGGTGGAGTTCACGATCGCGTCGTTCAGGATCTCGAGAATGGCCGCGGCATGCTCGGCTTCGTTGCAATCGATCAGGCGCACGTCGTCGCGCGGTGTCGGGGAATTCATACGGGCTCCTGCGCCTGTCGGCCTTGAACGGATGACGCATTCCGCGCGCCGACGGCGGCGGGGGCATCGCAGATCGCGACGACATAGCGCGCGACGTGCGACGACGGGTTGCTGAAAACCAGCGGCTGATCGACGCGCATGGCCAGACAGTCGCCTTCGTGCAGTTCGTGAAGCTGGTCGCCGAACGTGACGTCGACGCGCCCGCGGACGACCCACACCTGTTGATGCAGCGCGCTTTCGCGCCCGCCGGAGTCGTACGCGACGCGCGCGCCGGGCGGGAAATCGACCTCGACGAGCTGGATCGGCGACGGCCAGCCGGGCGGTGACAGATTGCGCCGCACGTACCCGGACGCCGGATCGCGCCATTCCGCCTGCTGTGCGCGCCGCACCAGCGGCTGCACGGGGGCGTCGTCGCGATCGCCGGCGAACAGCCCGGCCAGCGACACGCCGAGACCGGCCGCGAGCTTGTCGAGCACGACGGCCGTCGGGCTCGCCGACGCACGCTCGATGAGCGAGATCATCGAACGGCTGACGCCGGAACGCGCAGCGAGCGCATCGAGCGTGTAGCCTCGTAGCGTGCGCAGGTCGCGCACGCGCCGGCCGATGCGTTCGTTGATGCCGGTGTCGTCGGCGGGGGTGGCGGTTGATTCTTGCATGATGGATTGATTTTCCAGCAAGCTAGAATCCGATGTCAACGGAATTGCTGCTGTCCCGGATCGAGGATTCGCCGGCGGCTAGGCGCTTGCCCGGCAATCAGAGCGAGCGTAATATACGAAACGGCTATATTTCGTTTAATTAGAGACATATGGGAATCATCAAGATATCCGAGCACATGCATGAACGGCTGCGCTCGACCAGTACCGCGCTGAGCCGTTCGATCAATGCACAGGCGGAGCATTGGCTGCGCGTCGGGATGCTGGCGGAGCTCAATCCGTCGCTGTCCTACGGCGATATCTGCCGGATGCTGATCGAGACCGAAGCACGCGGCGGCGACGCCGGGCCGGCGGAGTCGGTCGCCCACGGCATCGAGCAGGTGGCGTGATGGCGAGACGCGAAATCCCGATCCGCGGTGCTGCGGAAATCGCCAGGTCGCGCGAGGCTGCGAAGCTCGCGTCCCAGGTGCTGACGATGATCACCGAGCACGTGAAGCCGGGCGTCACCACCGACGAACTGGACGCGCGCTGCCGCGAATACATCGTCGACGAACTCGGCGCGATCCCGGCGAACATCGGCTACCACGGTTATCCGAAAACCCTGTGCACGTCGGTCAACCACGTGGTCTGTCACGGCATTCCGTCGTCGCGGCCGATGCGCGACGGCGACATCGTGAATCTCGACATCGCGGTGATCAAGGACGGCTGGTTCGGCGACACGAGCCGCATGTACTTCGTCGGCGAGCCGGGCGAACTGGCGCGGCGCCTCGTTGCGACGACCTACGAGGCGATGCATGCAGGCATCCGCGCGGTTCGTCCGGGCGCGACGCTCGGCGACGTGGGCTACGCGATCCAGCAGGTCGCGCATCGCGAAGGGTTCAGCGTGGTCCGCGAGTATTGCGGGCACGGGATCGGCGACGTGTATCACGACGAGCCGCAGGTGCTGCACTACGGCCGCCCGGGCACGGGCGTGCCGCTGCGGCCGGGGATGATCTTCACGATCGAGCCGATGCTGAATGCGGGCAAGCGCGACACTCGCGTGCTGGCCGACGGCTGGACGGTCGTCACGAAGGACCATTCGCTGTCCGCTCAATGGGAGCACATGGTCGTCGTGACGGAGCAGGGCTTCGAGATCCTGTCGGACGATGTGACGCCGCCGGCGTTCGCGGCGCTGTCCGGCACACACGTGGCCTGACGCGCGGCGAGCCGCAGGCAGCGGCGCACTGAAAATGAACTGCGCCTCAAAAGGCTGGATCTAGTCCAGCTTTTGGGGTGCAGTTCACATGGGGCCTTTTTCATTTGGGCCGCGCGGTGCGATCAGCAGATGGTCGGCTCCGCAGTCGCGACCCGCGGTGTCACGCGGCTCAACCGCGCGCCTTCTGCCACGCGTGTTCGACGAATACGCGGCACAGCGCTTCCATCCCGTTGCGGTCCTCGTCATCGAAGCGTGCGGCAACGGGGCTGTCGACGTCCCACACGCCGATCAGCGTGCCGTCGGCGGCCACCAGCGGCACGACGATTTCCGATTCCGACGCGGCATCGCAGGCGATATGGCCGGGGAATTCGTGCACGTCGCGCACGACCTGCGTCTCGCGGGTCTGCGCGGCGGTGCCGCACACGCCCTTGCCGAGCGCGATCCGCACGCACGCGGGCTTGCCCTGGAACGGGCCGACCACGAGTTCCGTCCCGTCGAAGAAATAGAAGCCAGCCCAGTTCAGGCGGTCGAGCGAGTGGTAGACGAGCGCGGAGAAATTCGCGGCGTTCGCGGTCAGGTCGCGTTCCGTTTCGACGAGCGCGCGTGCCTGCTCGACGAGCGTCGCATAGAGTTCGGCCTTGGAGGCGTGAGGGTCGGTGGACAGCGTGAACATGGCTGAAATGCGAAAAGAGTTGTGGGCCGCGGGATTGTGAAAAGCGCGATGCGCGTCCCGCAGTCTACGGCACACGCGGCCTGTTTGCAGCGCGGGGTTCGCGGGCGTCGTCGCTCAGTCAGGTTCGAGTTCGGCGAACCGCTCGGCCAGGAAATCGAGCAGCGCGCGCACCGCGGGCAGCAGCCCGCGCCGCGACGCGAACACCGCGTGCACGATCTCGCGGCGCGGTGCCCAGTCCGGCAGCACGGTCGCCAGTTCGCCGCGCGCGACTTCCTCGCGCACCATCATCGTCGGCAACTGCACGATGCCGACGCCCGCGACGGCCGCCGCGCGCAGCGCGAGCATGCCGCCCGTCACGAGCCGTGGCTGGTGGTGGATTTCCGCCTGCGCGCCGTCGGGGCCGCGCAGCCGCCACACGTGCGTGGCCTGCGGCACGCCGTGATCGAGGCTCGGCAAGCGGGTCAGGTCGGCGGGGACGGCCGGCACGCCCCGCTCGCGCAGCAACGCGGGGCTCGCGACGAGGCACTGCCCGCGCTCGGCCAGCACGCGCAGGGCGAGATCGCTGTCCTCGAGAGGCGGCGGGCGCACGCGGATCGCGACGTCGATCCCTTCACCGACGACGTCGACGCGCCGGTTGGTCGCTTCCAGGTGAATTTCCACGCGCGGGCACGCGACCATGAACGCGGCGATCATCGTGCCGACCAGTGAATCGAGCAACACGACCGGGCAGCTGACCCGCACGATGCCGCGCGGCTCCTCGTGCAGCAGCGCGATCGCCTCGTCGGCGGCGTCCGCTTCGACGAGCATCGCGCGGCAATGCGCGTAATAGGTCTGGCCGACGTCGGTGACAGTGAAGCGGCGTGTCGAGCGCTGGATCAGCCGCATTCCGAGCCGGGCTTCGAGCAGCGCGATGCGGCGGCTCAGCTTCGATTTCGGCATGTTCAGCGCGCGTCCGGCCGGCGCGAAGCCGCCGTGCTCGACCACCTGCACGAAGTAATAGAGATCGTTCAGATCCCGTTCGTTATCGTTCATGAAATAGAACGCTGAGTGCGATTTTGGCAGTCTACCGGATCGATCGTTCCATCTCTATATTCCTCCTCAGGATGCGAAACACGTGTTTCGCCGCAATTCGGAAAAGGCAAATGAAGAAGATCCAGGGTGTGTACAGTGCGCCGCGCGGTCATTGGGTCGGCGACGGTTTCCCGGTGCGTTCGATGTTCAGCTATCAGTCTCACGGCATGCACCTGAGCCCGTTCCTGCTGCTCGACTACGCCGGTCCTGCGAACTTCGAGCCGGCTTCGGCGCCACGCGGGGTGGGCCAGCACCCGCACCGCGGGTTCGAAACGGTGACGATCGTCTATGACGGCGAAGTCGCGCACCGCGACTCGACCGGCGCGGGCGGCGTGATCGGCCCGGGCGACGTGCAGTGGATGACGGCCGCGAGCGGGATCCTGCACGAGGAATTCCACTCGGAAGCGTTCACGAAGCGCGGCGGCCCGCTCGAGATGGTGCAGCTGTGGGTGAACCTGCCCGCCGCCGACAAGATGGGTGCGCCCGGTTATCAGACGCTTCTGGACGCGGATATCCCGGTGGTCGAATTGCCGGACGGCGCAGGTCGCGCGCGGATCGTCGCGGGCGAGTTCGACGGGCGCCGCGGCCCGGCCCGCACGCACACGCCGATCGACGTGTGGGACGTGCGGCTTGCAGCAGGCGGACGTGCACGGTTCCCGATCGCCGAAGGGCGGACGCTTGTGGTGGTCGTGCTGAGCGGGACGTTGCTGGTGAACGGCGAGACGGTCGCCCGCGAAGCGCAGTTCGTGCAACTGAGCCGCGACGGCCGCGACGTCGAGATCGAAGCAAACGGCGACGCCAAGCTGCTGATTCTGAGCGGCGAGCCGATCGATGAGCCGATCGTTGGGTACGGGCCGTTCGTGATGAACTCGCAAGAGGAAATCCGGGCCGCGATCGACGACTTCAACAGCGGCCGCTTCGGCCAGATGCCGGCGTGACGGACAGGCCCCGCGCAATGCGGGGCTTTTTTTCATGCGCGGAGCGGCGGCACGCGTGCCGCGTGCGCTTCGAGGCATAATCGACGGTTGCCGCGCGCCGGCCGGCGCGCTCGAATCAGGACCGACCATGAATGCTTCCGCACCTGCCGCCTCCGTGCGCGCCGACGATCTCGACTGGCACTGGAAATCCTTCGACGCGCTGACGGCGCATGAACTCTATTCGATCCTCGACGCGCGCAGCGCCGTGTTCGTCGTCGAGCAGAACTGCGTGTATCGCGACATCGACGGTGCGGATCAGGCCGCGTGGCACCTGGCCGCGTACGATCAGGCGGGGCGCCTCGCCGGCTATCTGCGCGTGCTGCTGCCGGATGCGCAGCACTCCGACGTGCGCATCGGCCGCGTGCTGACGACCGCGCCGTTTCGCGGTGCCGGCCTCGGCAACGCGCTGCTGTCGCGCGCGCTAGAACACATCCGCGCGCAGTGGCCGGATGCACGGATGAGCCTGCATGCACAGGCTCATCTGCAGCGCTTCTATGGGGCATTCGGTTTCACGCCGAGCTCGGACGTGCACGACGAGGACGGCATCCCGCACGTGTGGATGACCAGCGCGCGCGGCTGACGCGCCGCGCGCCGAGCCGTCAGTGGGCGGCTCGCGTCACCGGCGGGTTTTGCGCGCCCCGGGCGGCTGCCCGCTCGTCGATCAGGCGGCCGCGCGCCGACAGCCGCAGCCAGTGCCGCAGCGCGATCAGCGCGCCGATCACGCTCATCATCGAACCCGGGATCCACAGCAGCAGGCCGCCGATCTGCTGGTCGCGCAGCGGGCTGAGCCACGTGAATGCGCGTCCGCAGATCGAGTAGATCGGATACAGCTCGTGCGGCGTGAAGAAGATCAGCGCGCCGAGCGCGATCTGCGGCGGGATCGCCGCGACGACGATCAGGATCCGGCGGCCCGGCGACAGCCGCGCGGGCGGCGCGGGACGCGGATCGACGACGAGCCACCAGAACAGCAACCCGTCGATCACCATGCTCCAGTTCATCACGCGATACAGGCGCCAGTCGAGCATCGCGATGAAGTGGATCGGCGACAGCAGCCAGAAATAGATCAGCCCGACGAACAGCACGACCGCGACG
Organism: Burkholderia sp. AW49-1; assembly: GCF_053427845.1. Classification (NCBI taxonomy): domain Bacteria; kingdom Pseudomonadati; phylum Pseudomonadota; class Betaproteobacteria; order Burkholderiales; family Burkholderiaceae; genus Burkholderia; species Burkholderia sp. AW49-1. Next base: position 86,256 of record NZ_JBSAXF010000021.1, read on the forward strand.
ACCGGATGGAACACCACGTCGAGCGTCGCGCGCACGGGCGCCCACGCGAGCGCGGGGCGCACGAAGCGCTGCCGCCAGCGAAACGGAATGCCCGCGCGAATCGCCGCGCCCGGGTAGGCCAGCGCGATGAAGAACGGCCCGAGGTGATGCAGCACGAGATGCTGCGCGCGGTGCATGAAGAATTCGTGCTCGAAGAAGTAGTCGAGCCGCGTATGCAGCGCGATGTAGAGCGCCGTCAGCCCGAACCAGAACGAGAACTGCCGCAGCGGCGACACCTTCGCCTTCTTCGCGCCGCGCGCGAACAGCACGGCGGCCGTCAGCACCGCGATGACCACGGTCGGCGACGGTTCCCACGGATCGAGCCAGTACAGGACGTTCATCGCGCGCGCATCACTTCGCCTGGGACGGCGATTTCACGGCGAACGGCGTGTCGACCGTCTCGCCGTCGGAGAACTTCAGGCGCAGGCGCACGGTGTCGCCTGGCTTGATCGCGTGCCTGGGTTCCTCGAGCATGAAGTGATAGCCGCCCGGCGCGATGTCGACCTTGCCGCGCGCGGGGATCGTCAGCTTGTCGACCATTTCCATTTTCTGCGTCGAACCGTTCGACACCGTCTGGTGCAGCATCGCCATCCCGTAGTCGGGGCTGTCGACGGCGACGAGATCGACCGGTTTGTCGCTCGTGTTGACGAGCGTCACGTAGCCGCCCGCGGGCAGCTTGTTCGGCAGCCAGCGCACCCATGCGTTCTGCGCGGAGATCGCGCCGGCGGCATACGCGTGCGCGCCGGTGCACAGCGCGGCGAGGAGGGCGAACGTCTTGAGGGTCGTCTTCATGTGGGATTCAGGTAGTGGAAGCGGTGTCGATGATCCGGCGCACGTCGGCGGCGATGGCGTCGGGTGAATCGCGGTCGGTCGCGAGCAGGCGCGCGCGACCGTTCGCGTCGAAGATGTAGACGGCCGAGCTGTGCGTGACCTCGTAGCCGCCGGACGGATCGCGCTTTTCCATCTGGTACGCGACGCGATAGCGCTTCGCGAGCGATTCGATCTGGCCGTCGGTGCCGGTCAGGCCGCGCGCGTGCGCGGCGTCGAATGCGGCGACGTACGACTGCATCGCCTGCGGCGTGTCGCGCGCGGGATCGACCGAGACGAACAGGATGCGCACGTCGTTCGCCTGCGGGCCGAGCTTCGCGAGCACTTCCATCAGCCGTGCCATCGTTTCCGGGCAGACGTCCGGGCAATGCGTATAGCCGAAGTAGACGAGCGCGATGCGGCCGCGAAACGCGTTCGCGTCGATCGCGCGGCCGTCGCCGCCGGTGAGCGTGAACGACAGGTCGGGCAGGTGGCCCGTGACGTTGGTCAAGTGCCAGTTCGGCTCGTCGCGCGTGCATGCGGCGAGCGCGACGGCGGCGGTCAGCGCCGCGGCCGTGCGGACGAAGCGGGTCAGACTGAAGAGGCGCCGGTGCGGCGCGGGACGGGCAGGCGACATCCTGGGGCTCGATCGGACGGAACGGTCGTCGGCCGGCGCGGCGCCATGCGTCGCGCGGCCGGCGGTTGCCGACTGTAGCGCAATTCCCGCGCCTGCGTCCTTTCGAAACCCGTACGGCGCGGGCGAGCGGGGCAATATGTCGCAGTTGACGCGGATAGCCGCGCGAGGCTCGCGCTCCACCGGTTTCGCCCATCTCGCCACGCAGGCGCGGTAAGATGCGCACAATTCCATTCTCGCAGCGGCGGCCCGCGTTTGCAGGCCGCTCCTCAGACCATCGAATCGATGCAATCCGTTCCGGCTTCCCTGTCCCTGACCGATACCGCGTTCTTTTTCGACTTCGACGGCACGCTCGTCGAGCTGGCGCCGACGCCCGACAGCATTCACGTGCCGCCGTCGCTGCTGACGCTGCTCGATGAACTGCGGCGTCGCACGCACGGTGCGGTCGCCGTCGTGTCGGGTCGCGGCATCGACAACCTCGACACGTTCCTCAACATGCCGGACCTGCCGATCGCAGGCCTGCACGGCGCCGAACGTCGCGATGCGAACGGCGACACGCAGCGTATCGGCTTCAACGACGAACGGCTGCTGCGCATCGAGCGCGAGCTCGCGGCCGTCGTCGACCGTCATCCGGGCATGCTGCTCGAAATCAAGGGCGCGGCCGTCGCGCTGCACTACCGCAACGCGCCCGAGCGCGAGCCGGCAGCGCGCGAAGCGGCCGAGCGCCTCGTCGCCGAATATGCGGATGCATACGTGCTGCAGCCCGGCAAGATGGTCTTCGAGATCAAGCCGAAGGGCGTCGACAAGGGGCGCGCGCTGGCCGCGTTTCTCGACGAGCCGCCGTTCGCCGGCCGCATGCCGCTGTTCGCGGGCGACGATCTGACCGACGAGAAGGGCTTCGCGGTGGTCAACGCGCGCGGCGGTGTGTCGATCAAGGTCGGCGCCGGCGAGACGTCGGCCCGTACGCGGCTCGACTCGGTCGACGCGCTGCACGAGCAGATCGCCCGCTGGCTTGGCGCGGAGCAGCAGGGCGCATGAGTCGGCTCATCATCGTTTCGAACCGCGTCGCCCCGATTTCGGAAGGCGAGCCGGCGGCGGGCGGTCTCGCGATCGGCGTGTACGACGCGCTGAAGGAGACGGGCGGCATGTGGTTCGGCTGGAGCGGCGAGGTGGTCGCGTCCGGTGCGCCGCAGATCCGCATCGAGGAGCGCGGCCCCGTGACGTTCGCGACCGTCGGGCTGTCGCGCCGCGATTACGACCAGTACTACCGGGGTTTCTCGAACGCGACGCTGTGGCCCGCGTTTCATTACCGCGCCGACCTGATCCAGTACGACCGCCACGAGTTCGAAGGCTACAGCCGCGTGAACGTCTGGCTCGCGCAGCAGCTCGTGCCGCTGCTGCAGGACGACGACGTGATCTGGGTGCACGACTATCACCTGATCCCGTTCGCGCGTGCGCTGCGTGCGGCCGGCGTGAAGAACCGCATCGGCTTTTTCCTGCACATTCCGTTTCCGGCCGCACAGGTGCTCGTCAACGTGCCGCCGCATCGCGAGCTCGTCGAGTCGCTGTGTGCGTTCGACCTGCTCGGCTTCCAGACCGATCCGGACCTGCGCGCATTCTGCGACTACATCGAATTCGAGGCGGGCGGCGAAGTGGCGCGCGAAGGGCGTACGGTGCGCGTCAGCGCGTTCGGCAACACGCTGCGGGCGGCCGCCTATCCGATCGGCGTGTATCCGGACGAGATCGCGTCGCTCGCGCAGGCCGGCGAGAACGGCAAGGCCGCGCGCATGGCCACGTCACTGCGCGGGCGCCAGCTGATCATGAGCGTCGACCGGCTCGATTATTCGAAGGGGCTCGTCGAGCGGTTCCGCGCATTCGAGAAGCTGCTGGAGCACCAGGCGTCGATCCGCAACCGCGTGTCGTTCCTGCAGATCGCACCGTCGACGCGCGCCGACCTGCGCGCGTACCAGGACATCCGCCTGCAGCTGGAAGCGGAGTCGGGGCGCATCAACGGCCGCTACGCGGAGCTCGACTGGGCGCCGATCCTCTACATTCACCGCCAGTACGACCGGCAGGTGCTGGCCGCGCTGTATCGCCTCGCGCGCGTGGGCTTCGTGACGCCGCTGCGCGACGGCATGAATCTCGTCGCGAAGGAGTACGTGTCCGCGCAGAATCCGGACGATCCGGGCGTGCTCGTGCTGTCGCGTTTCGCAGGCGCCGCGCGCGAGCTGACGGGCGCGCTGATCGTCAATCCGATCGATATCGACGGGATGGCCGACGCGCTGTCGCAGGCGCTGACGATGCCGCTCACCGAGCGGCGCGCGCGCTACGCGGACATGATCGCGCAGCTGCGCGAAAACAACGTGTCGGTGTGGCGCGACAACTTCCTGCGCGACCTGCAGCGCGTGTAAGCCGCGCGCCGCGCGGCGAAGGTCGCGCGATGCCATGAAAAAAGCCGCCGTGCGCGAAGCACGGCGGCTTTTTTTGTCGGCTG
>NZ_JBSAXF010000022.1:0-89602 GCF_053427845.1 Burkholderia sp. AW49-1
GGCGGTTCTGTCGGTGCCTCGTGCGGCCGGCTAAGGCCCGCCGCTAGGCATCGCCGCATCATTCAATTCTTCGCGCGTCGGGTAGCTGCTTACCCGATATGGACTACTAATCGGAAGCCGACCGACGCGCGTCCAGTGGGAACCTATGAGTAACGCACCCATGTCGGAATTCGAGCGGGCGAGAGTCGCGCTCGGCTATGTTCCGCCCGACGACCGCGACACGTGGCGTCAGGTGGGGATGGCGCTCAAGGCCGAGTTTGACGAGGAGGGCTTCGCCCTCTGGAACGAATGGAGCCAAGGCGCGCAGAACTACAACGGCAAGGACGCGCGCGATGTGTGGAAGTCGTTCAAGGGCGGCAAGATCACCATCAACACGCTGTTTCACCTCGCCAAGCAAGGCGGCTTCGATCCGCGCGCGCATCGGGCGAAGCCGGTCGATCCAGCCGAGCGCGAGCGGCAGAATGCCGAACGCGCGGCCCGCGAGGCAGCCGAGCTGGCCGAGCTGACAGAGAAACAGCGGGCCGCGTCAGCGCTTGCTGAATCGATCTGGTCGGCGTCCGAGCCTGCGCCGGCCGATCATCCCTATCTCGTTCGCAAGCGCATCCCGGTCGACGCGCTGCGCGTCTATCGTGGCGGCTTGTGCATCGGCACCGCCGCGTGCGACGGCGCACTCGTCATCCCGGCCCGTGACGCGGACGGCAGGCTGTGGACGCTGGAATTCGTCCTGACGGACGGCCAGAAACGCTATCTGCCGAATGGCCGCAAGGCGGGCTGCTTCTCGCTGATCGGTGGCCCGTTATCTTCCGCGCCGTCCACGCTGCTGATTGGCGAGGGTTACGCCACGTGCGCGACGCTCGCGGCCGCGACGGGCTATCCGGCCGCCGTCGCCTTCGACGCCGGCAACCTGCACGCAGTCGCGACGGCGCTGCGCGGCCAGTATCCGGACGCCCGCATCGTCGTGTGCGCCGACGACGACCACACGACGAAGGGCAATCCGGGCGTGACGAAGGCCCGCGCGGCGGCCGAGGCCGTCGCCGGCATCGTCGCGGTGCCCGACTTCGGTTCGAACCGTCCAGCGGCCGGCACCGACTTCAACGACCTGGCTGCGCACGTCGGCCCGGATGCGGTGGCCGCCGCCGTGCGCGCTGCGCTTGCGCCGGCCGGTTTGGCCGCCTCGTCGGATGCCGGCCAAGGCAAGGCCACGCCAGCCGCCACGAAGCCCGCCAAGCGCCCCAAAACGGCCCGCGCTCAGGACGGTAAGTCGCGGTTCGTCGTCGACGACAAGGGCGTGTGGTTTCACGGCTTCAACAATCAGGGCGACCCGCTGCCGCCGCATTGGGTCAGCACGCGTATCGACGTAATCGCGGAGACGCGCAACGAGATGAACAGCGAGTGGGGCTACCTGCTCGAATTCACGGACCGCGACGGCATCCTGAAACGGTGGGCGGTGCCGGCGGGGCTCTTCGCAGGCGACGGCACGGAGCTGCGCCGGATGCTGCTCGATATGGGCGTGAAGCTCGGCGTGACGCAGATCGCCCGCACGCAGATCGCGAACTATGTGCAGATGGCCCAGCCTGACGAGCGCGTGCGCTGCGTGCCGCGCGTTGGCTGGCATCACGGCGCGTTCGTGCTACCCGATCGTGTCATTGGCACCGGCAAAGAGGCGTTGATCTATCAGGCCGACACGCCGATCCAGAGCCAGTTCAAGGAACGCGGCACGCTGGACGACTGGCAACGCGAGGTTGCGGCTTACTGCGTCGGCAATAGCCGGCTGCTGTTCTGCGTCGCTACCGCCTTCGCTGGTCCGCTGCTGCATTTCTCCGGGCTCCAGTCGGGCGGCTTCCACCTGCTCGGCACGACGTCCAAGGGCAAGTCGACGGGCGGTGTCATCGCCGCGTCCGTGTTCGGTTCGCCCGACTACGTGCGGAGCTGGAAGGCGACCGACAACGCGCTCGAAGCCGTCGCCACGCAACATAGCGACGCGCTGCTGATCCTCGACGAAATCGGGCAGGTCGAGCCGCGCCTGGTCGGCGATGTGATCTACATGCTCGCGAACGAGTCGGGCAAGGCCCGTGCGTCGCGTAGCGGCTCAGCAAAGCCCGTGCTCACGTGGCGGCTGCTGTTCCTGTCGAACGGCGAAAAGAGCGTGTCCGCGCTGATGGCCGAGGGCAACAAGCCGATGAAAGGCGGTATCGAGGTGCGCTTGCCCGCGATCCCGGCTGAGGTTGGGGAAATGGGCGTCGTGGAGAAGCTGCACGGCTTCCCGACGCCGGCCGCGCTGATCGAGCATCTAGAGCGGCACGCCGGCAGGCACTACGGCACGGCGGGGCCGGCCTTCATCGAGTGGGCGTCGTCGCAGGCCGATGAGCTGGCCGAGCATCTGCGCGTGCGCGTCGATGAGCTGGTCGGGCAATGGGTTCCGGACGGTTCGCATTCGCAGGTCGCGCGCGTCGCCAAACGGTTCTGCCTTGTCGCGGTGGCGGGCGAGCTGGCGACGGCGCACGGGCTGACCGGCTGGCCGCAGGGCGAAGCGGTCGAGGCCGCACGTCGCTGCTTCGAGGGCTGGCTCGAACTGCGCGGAGGCACGGGCAATTCGGACGAAGCGGATGCGGTGCGACAGGTGCTGCACTTCCTCGTCGCACACGGCGACAACCGTTTCGTGTGGATGAACCGGGCGCAGGACGACCATCGACCGAACGCGCCGCACCGTGCGGGCTGGAAACGACTCGTGAAACACGACAAGAGCAGCGTCGCGATTGAGTCGAATCAAGCCTATTACGCGGAGTTCGGCGACAAGATGAGCGCCGAAGATGCGGAGTGTGTCGAGACGGAATATCTGATCGAGTCGACCGTGTTCCGTAAGGACGTGTGCGCCGGCTTCGATCACAAGATGGTCGCGAACGCCCTGATAAAGCGTGGTGTGCTGAGGCCCCGCACCGACGGCTATCCGTACCGACGTGAGCACATTCCGGGACATGGCCCAGCCATGGTCTACCGTGTGCTGCCGTCGATCTTCACGCTCGAACTGTGAAAGACGCCGCCGCCGTCCGGGAGGGCGGTGGCGGGGATTCCTTTGCGCGGTATTTTTGGCCCGCGCGTCAAAGTTGCTTTGAGCGATACGTGCCAGACGGAACCGGGCCGGCGGCTGCCTCGACTCTTGCCGCATCCGTAACAATCCAGTCCGGTTTATCTCCAGTATCTCCAGCATTCTCCAAATCGTTTGGAGACACACGAATCCCTACCCCATAAGGCTTTGCGGCCGATTCAGGCGGTTATCTCCAACTCTCCAACTTATTTTGCAGTGAGCGGACACGCGTCGATCGTCTGTGTCGACCGCGAAGCTTGGCGGGGCTTGGCTCTACGGGATTCGAGAGGCGTCGAAACCGTGTTTTCGAGGGGGGTGTCCGCGATGCGCCCCGATCGGACATTGTTACGTTGGCCGCAAGTGTCGAGGGGGAGCAAGGGACCCTGTAGCAGGGTCAATATGCGGGGGCTCACACCCGCGTCTTTTCTCTACTGACGGCAAACATAGGGGGGGGCACATAATAATAAGGGGCCAAATCATCGCCTCACCCTATGCCTAGGCCGTGTCCGTTTTACTGGTGGGAGACGCACGGAAGGGGGGCATACTCGCAGCGGTACGGATCTATCTTGCCGCTGCGATCGGAATGATTTCCGCACCGGCTTTGAGCTTGTCGAGGTAGTCCGCCCACTGTTGCATCATCGAACGTCGGGCCTTGATGAATTTCGTTCGGTTGTACGCGCGCCCCAGGCTGTCAGGGACGGTATGCGCTAGTTGGTGCTCGATCACTTCCGGCTTTTCCTCCAACTCTTCATGCAGGATCGTCCGTGCCATTGCCCGGAAGCCGTGACCGGTAATCTCGGTGCGAGTGTCGTAGCCGAGCCGACGAAGGGCTGCATTGATAGCGGCCTCGCTCATCGGCCGATTTCGGTCGCGAGCACCAGGGAACACGTAGACGCCTTCGCCAGTCAGGGCGTGAAGCTCGCGCAAAATCGTGACAGCCTGCGCGGCCAGTGGAACAAGGTGATCCGTTTTCGTTTTGTTGACGAAATAGCGCCATTCGCCTTTGTCGAGGTCGAATTGCGCCCATTCTGCCTTCCGCAACTCGCCCGGCCTAACGAACAGCATGGGAGCTAGCTTGAGCGCGCAGAGAACCGGGAACGTGCCCGTGAAGCCGTCGAACGCGCGAAGCATCTCGCCCACTTTCTCCGGCTCAGTGATTGAGGCAAAGTGTGTTGTCTGCGCGGGCGGGATTGCATCTACCAGATCGCGGGCCGGATCGGCCTTGCAGTACCCCTCTTTGATGCCGTAGCGGAATACCCGGCTAATCTCGCTGCGGATGCGATGGGCGGTAAATCTGGCTCCACGCCCGTCTACGCGCTTCAGCACGACCAGTATCTCCGGGGCGTCGATTTCAGCGATAGGGCGCTTGCCGAGCCATGGGAATACATCGTTCTCCATGCGGGCGAGCGTCTTGGCATGCTGCGCTGGCTCCACGGTCGTCTTGCGCTCGGCCATCCAGCCACGGGCGACAACCTCAAACGAATGGGCGGCCGCGAGCAGGCTGGCCCTTTTTTCCGCCTTCTTCGCTTCACCCGGATCGATGCCGGCAGCGAGCTTTTCACGGGCTTCGTCGCGCTTCTTCCGTGCGGTCGCCAATGTAACTTCCGGGTAGACGCCGAGCGAGTAGCGCTTTTCCTTGCCCCCAAATCGGTATTTGAGGCGCCACCACTTGCCCCCGCTCGGGGCGACTTCCAGATAGAGGCCGCCTCCGTCGAACAGGCGCACGGGCTTGTCGGCTGGCTTGGCGTTCCGGATGGCTGTATCGGTTAATGGCACGGGGGCAACTCCTGACGGGTAAGGCAACTTCGGATCGGTTGCCCCCAATGTTGCCCCCGCTTGCCCCCGGCTGTCTACGCACTACACGGCACTTTGCCGGAATGAAAAAACCCGCGAAGCCTTGTGCTGTCGCGGGTTTTGGGACTTCCGGGAATTTCCCGGAACTATGTCATGGTGCCCAGGGCCGGAATCGAACCGGCACGCCTTGCGGCGGGGGATTTTGAGTCCCCTGCGTCTACCAATTTCACCACCTGGGCTTTGATCCTGGCCGCGCATGCGATTGTGCGCGGCGAAACGCGGATTATGGCGGAAAACGGGGCACCGGGCAAGCTGTCCGGCGATCGTCCCTGCGTTACCGGCTCAGATAGACGAACTGGCCGTGCTTCACGATCCCCATCACGCTCGCGCGTTGATCGAGCCCCACGTGATCCTTGTCGCTCGTATTGACGACGCCGTTCGGCACGACGAGCTCGTGCGCGTGCTCGAGCTCGCGCCGCAGCGCCGCGCGGAAGGCCGGCGTGCCGGGCTGCGCGGCCTTGAGCGCGCGGCCGACCGCGTCGGCAAGGCGCGGATAGACGCCCGCCGCATCACCGGCGAACTGCGTGACCGTGCCGGCGCCGTATTTCGCTTCGTACGCGTCGACGAACGCGAGCGCGGCCTTGCGGGCCGGATGGTCGGCGGGCAGCGTGCGCGCGACGACGACCGGCTGGGTCGGGAACAGCGTACCGTCGACGTCCTTGCCGCCGAGCTTGATGAACTCCGGCGTCGCGATCCCGTGCGTCTGGTAGATCGCGCCCTTGTAGCCGCGCTCGATCAGCGTACGCTGCGGCAGCACGGCTGGTGTGCCCGAACCCGCGATCAGGATCGCGTCCGGCTTCGCCGCGATCAGCTTCAGCGCCTGGCCGGTGACGCTTGCGTCGGTGCGGTTGAAGCGCTCGGTCGCGGTCACGCGGATCTTGCGGACGTCCGCGAAGCGTGTGAATTCGTTCAGCCAGCTGTCGCCGTAGCTGTCCGCGAAGCCGATGAAGCCGACCGTCTTCACGCCATGGTTTGCCATGTAGCGCGTCATCACGTCGGCCATCGCGCTGTCGCTCTGCGCCATCTTGAACGCCCAGGTCCGCGCGCCTTCCTGCGGCTCGACGATCGCGCCGGAGCCGACCAGCGTGATCATCGGCGTCTGCGCGGCCGCCACCGCGTCGAGCGCCGCGAGCGCGGCCGGCGTGATGTTCGGCCCGACCACGACGTCGACGTGATCCTCGTCGACCAGCTTGCGGATGTTGCGCACGGCGGCGCCCGGGTCGGACGCGTCGTCGAGCACCGTCACCTGCAGCGGCTGCCCGGCGATCGTCTTCGGCCACATCAGGATCGCATTCTTGCTGGTGATGCCGATCGCGGCGGCCGGGCCGGTCGACGACAGGTCGACGCCGACCTTCAGGTCGGCATGCGCGGCCGCGCAGGCGAGCACGAGGGCGGCGCCGGCGGCGCGGCGCAACAGGGCGGGAAGCGTCATGCGGGAATCTCCGTCTGCATCGGGCAATAAAAAGGGGCGCAATGTGCGCCCCTGTGTTTATACCTGTCCTTCAAAGCTCGTACGATTCGGATTCGCCCTTGAGCGCCTGCTCGATCAGCTTGCGGTTCAGCGTCGGCGACAGCAGCTCCACGAGCGTATACACATAGCTGCGCAGGTAGGCGCCCTGCTTGAGCGCGACGCGCGTCACGTTGCTGCCGAACAGGTGGCCGACCGGAATCAGCCGCAGGTTGCGGTCGCGCTCCGGGTTGAACGCGATGTCGGCCATGATTCCGACGCCGAGCCCGAGCTCGACGTAGGTCTTGATCACGTCGGCGTCGATCGCCTCCAGCACGATGTCCGGCGACAACCCGCGCAGCGCGAACGCGTGGTTGATCTTCTTGCGGCCGGCGAACGCGTCGTCGTACGTGATCAGCGGGTATTGCGCGAGATCGTCCAGCGTGACCGGCTTGCGTTCGAGCAGCGGGTGGTCGGCCGGTACCACGGCCGCGTGATGCCACTGGAAGCAGGGCAGCGACACGAGTTCCTTGTAGTCGGCGATCGCCTCGGTCGCGATCGCCAGATCGGCCTGGTCGTGGATCACCATCTCGGCGACCTGGGTCGGGCTGCCTTGCAGGATCGACAGGTGCACCTTCGGGAAGCGCTTCTTGAATTCGGCGATCGCGGCCGGCAGCGAGTAGCGGGCCTGCGTGTGGGTGGCGGCGATCGTCAGGTTGCCCTGATCCTGCGCCGCATAATCTTTTCCGACCCTTTTCAGGCTTTCCACTTCCTGCAGGATCCGCTCGACCGACGCGAGGATGATCCTGCCCGGCTCGGTGAGCGAGCGCACGCGTTTGCCGTGCCGCGTGAAGATCTCCACGCCCAGCTCGTCCTCGAGCTCGATGATCGCCTTCGATACCCCCGGCTGCGACGTGTAGAGCGCCTTGGCGGCCTCGGTGAGGTTGAAATTCTGCCGGACGGCCTCGCGCACGAAGCGAAATTGGTGCAGGTTCATTTATAACCCTTCCGCATATCAACAGAATTTTTTAGTCGTTTGAAATATAAGGCGAGTTTATTACGATTCACCGGAGTTTTTCAAATATGGATATCTGTTTTCGTCATTAGCAATCCAGCCGGGCCGCGGAAGGCCGGCGGTGGCGGCGGAACGGAGATTCGGGCGCGACGTGGCTAGGACGTCGCGCGGTCACCACGAAAACCCTGGGGTCCCCGAATGTATCAGTACGACCAGTACGACCAGACGATCGTCGACGAGCGAGTCGCGCAGTACCGCGATCAGGTGCGCCGCCGCCTGTCGGGCGAGTTGAGCGAAGACGAGTTCCGTCCGCTGCGCCTGCAGAATGGCCTGTACATGCAGCGCCACGCGTACATGCACCGCATCGCGATTCCGTACGGCAACCTGCGCAGCGAGCAGCTCCGCATGCTGGCGCGCATCGCCCGCGAACACGACCGCGGCTACGGCCACTTCTCGACCCGCTCGAACATCCAGTTCAACTGGGTCCAGCTCGAGGAAACGCCCGAAATCCTCGCGAAGCTCGCGTCGGTGCAGATGCACGCGATCCAGACGTCGGGCAACTGCATCCGCAACATCACGGCCGACCAGTTCGCCGGCGTCGCTCAGGACGAGGAGATCGATCCGCGTCCGTGGTCGGAAATCCTGCGCCAGTGGTCGACGTTCCATCCCGAATTCGCATGGCTGCCGCGCAAGTTCAAGATCGCGGTGTCCGGCTCGAAGCACGACCGCGCGGCCGTGCAGATCCACGACCTCGGCGTGTACCTGGAGAAGAACGCGCAGGGTGAAGTGGTCGCGAGCATCCTCGCGGGCGGCGGTCTCGGCCGCACGCCGATCGTCGGCGCGGTGATCAAGGAAGACCTGCCGTGGCAGCACCTGCTGACCTACTGCGAAGCCGTGCTGCGCGTGTACAACCGCTACGGTCGCCGTGACAACCTGTACAAGGCGCGTATCAAGATTCTCGTGAAGGCGCTGTCGCCTGCGAAGTTCGCGCAGCAGGTCGAGGAAGAGTGGCAGCACCTGAAGGACGGCCCGTCAACGCTCACGCAGGCCGAGCTCGACCGCGTGTCGCAGTACTTCTTGCCGCCCGTCTACGAGAAGCTCGCCGACACCGACGCATCGTTCGAACAGCACCTGCTCGAGAACAAGGCGTTCGCGCGCTGGGTCGAGCGCAACGTCGCGCCGCACAAGGTGCCGGGCTATGCCGCCGTCACGCTGTCGCTGAAGGATCACCGCGTGGCCCCGGGCGACGCGACCGACGCGCAGATGGACTTGGTGGCCGACTGGGCCGACGCATACTCGTTCGGCGAACTGCGCGTGTCGCACGAGCAGAACCTGATTCTCGCGAACGTGAAGAAGCGCGACCTGTTCGCGGTATGGGAAAAGGCGAAGGCGGCCGGTTTTGCGACGCCGAACATCGGCCTGCTGACCGACATCATCGCGTGCCCGGGCGGCGACTTCTGCTCGCTCGCGAACGCGAAGTCGATTCCGATCGCGCTGGCGATCCAGCAGCGTTTCGACGATCTGGACTACGTGTACGACCTCGGCGACCTGTCGCTGAACATTTCCGGTTGCATGAACTCGTGCGGTCATCATCACGTGGGTAACATCGGCATCCTCGGCGTCGACAAGGACGGTGCCGAGTGGTACCAGGTGTCGCTCGGCGGCGAGCAGGGCACGGGCCGCAACGGCGCGCGCCTCGGCCGCGTGATCGGGCCGTCGTTCTCGGCGGAGGAAGTGCCGGACGTGATCGCGAAGCTGATCGACACGTTCGTCGAGACGCGCATCGACGGCGAGCGCTTCATCGACACGTACGACCGCATCGGCATCGCACCGTTCAAGGAGCGCGTGTATGCGGCGCGCCAGGCAGTGAACGCGTAACCAACCGGGTAGAAGGAATTTGCAGATGGCTTCGATTATCAAGAACCGCGCAGTGATCGACGACGCATGGCAGGTCGTGCGCGCGGCGGAAGACGGTGCGCTGCCCGCGGTCGACGCGTTGCCGGCCGGCAAGGTGCTGGTGCCGTTCGCCCTGTGGCAGGCCGAGCGCGCGGCGCTCGTCGCCGCGAAGACGAAGGACGAACTCGGCGTGTGGCTCGCGCCGGACAGCGAGCCGGCCGATCTCGTGGCCGACTTCGCTGCGATCTCGCTGATCGCCGTCGATTTCCCGCGCTTCGCGGACGGCCGCGGCTACAGCATCGGGCGGCTGCTGCGCGAGCGCCACGGCTGGACCGGCGAGTTGCGCGCGATCGGCGACGTGCTGCGCGATCAGCTGCTGTACATGTCGCGTTGCGGCTTCGACGCGTTCGCGGTACGTGCCGACAAGGACATCCACGACGCGCTGAACGCGTTCGGCGAATTCACGCAGCGTTACCAGGGCGCGTTCGACGAGCCGGCGCCGCTGTTCCGCCGCCGCGATGCCGCGGCCGACGCCAAGGTGAGCGCATGAGCACCGCGACCGCACTGACGCCGGAACTCGCTACGAAGGTCGAGCGTCTCGACGCGCTGCTCGCGCAGATCGGCGCGCGCCACGAGAAGGTGAAGTTCGCGAGCAGCCTCGCCGCGGAAGACATGCTGCTCACGCACGCGATCCTGTCGAAGGGCGTGTCGATCGGCATCTTCTCGCTGAACACCGGCCGCCTGCACGCGGAAACGCTGGGCATGATCGATCGCGTACGCGAGCGCTACGGCTACGAGATCGAGCAGTTTCACCCGCGCCAGGACGCGGTCGACCAGTACGTCGCCGAGCACGGCCTGAACGCGTTCTACGAAAGCGTCGAGCTGCGCAAGTCGTGCTGCCACATCCGCAAGGTCGAGCCGCTGAACCGCGCGCTGGCCGACGTCGGCGCGTGGGTCACGGGCCAGCGCCGCGAGCAGTCGGTCACGCGTGCGGAGCTGCACGAGGAAGAACAGGACGAAGCGCGCGGGATCGCGAAGTACAACCCGCTCGCCGACTGGACGGAAGCCGACGTGTGGGCGTACCTGAAGGCGTTCGACGTGCCGGTCAACCCGCTGCATGCGCGCGGCTACCCGAGCATCGGCTGCGAGCCGTGTACGCGCGCGATCCGCCCCGGCGAGGACAGCCGGGCGGGACGCTGGTGGTGGGAGTCGCGCGACACGAAGGAATGCGGGCTGCACATCACGATCACGCCGATTCCCGCGAACGCCGAAGCCGGCGCCGCGCACTGAAAGCCGACAAGAAACCGAATATTGCGTCGCCCGCGATAGCGGGCGGCACGAACCCAGAAGAGAAGGACTGAAATCATGAGCACGACGCTCGAGCAATCCGCCTTTGCCCCGCCCACCGGCGCCGACGACCGCATGGGCCACCTCGACTGGCTCGAAGCCGAGTCGATCCACATCCTGCGCGAACTCGTTGCCGAATGCAGCAAGCCGGCGCTGTTGTTCTCGGGCGGCAAGGACTCGGTCGTCGTGCTGCACCTCGCGCTGAAGGCGTTCGGCCTCGGCGCGAACCGCAAGACGACGCTGCCGTTCCCGCTCGTGCACATCGATACGGGCCACAACTACGAGGAAGTGATCGACTTCCGCGACCGCCGTGCGCAAGAGCTCGGCGCCGAACTGGTGGTCGGCCACGTCGAGGATTCGATCAAGCGCGGCACGGTCGTGCTGCGCCGCGAAACCGATTCGCGCAACGCCGCGCAGGCCGTCACGCTGCTCGAGACGATCGAACAGCACGGCTACACGGCGCTGATCGGCGGCGCGCGCCGCGACGAAGAGAAGGCGCGCGCGAAGGAGCGGATCTTCTCGTTCCGCGACGAATTCGGCCAGTGGGATCCGAAGGCGCAGCGCCCGGAACTGTGGAGCCTGTACAACGCACGTCTGCACAACGGCGAGCACCTGCGCGTGTTCCCGATCTCGAACTGGACCGAGCTCGACGTGTGGCAATACATCGCGCGCGAGAATCTCGAACTGCCGTCGATCTACTACGCGCATCAGCGCGAGATCGTGCGCCGCAACGGTCTGCTCGTGCCGGTCACGCCGCTCACACCGATGCGTGACGGCGAGACGAGCGAACTCGCGCAGGTGCGCTTCCGCACGGTGGGCGACATCAGCTGCACGTGCCCGGTCGAGAGCGATGCGGACGACGTCGAGAAGATCATCGCCGAGACGGCGGTGACCGAGATCACCGAACGCGGCGCGACCCGGATGGACGATCAGGCCTCCGAAGCCGCGATGGAACAGCGCAAGAAGCAAGGTTATTTCTGAAGCACACGAGGACATTCACATCATGAGCATCATCGAGAACACCGAAGACCTCGGCGTGTTGCGCTTCATCACCGCGGGCAGCGTCGACGACGGCAAGAGCACGCTGATCGGCCGCCTGCTGTACGACAGCAAGGCCGTGCTGTCCGACCAGCTGTCCGCGCTGTCGCGCGCGAAGAACAAGCGCACGGTCGGCGACGAGATCGACCTCGCGCTGCTGACGGACGGGCTCGAAGCCGAGCGCGAGCAGGGCATCACGATCGACGTCGCATACCGCTATTTCGCGACCGCGAAGCGCAAGTTCATCATCGCCGACACGCCGGGCCACGAGCAGTACACGCGAAACATGGTGACGGGCGCATCGACCGCGCATGCGGCGATCATCCTGGTCGACGCGACGCGCGTGACGATCGAGAACGGCGTCGCGGAACTGCTGCCGCAAACGAAGCGCCACAGCGCGATCGTGAAGCTGCTCGCGCTGCAGCACGTGATCGTCGCGATCAACAAGATGGACCTCGTCGAGTACAGCGAAGCACGCTTCAACGAGATCCGCGACGCGTACGTCGCGCTCGCGAAGCAGCTCGGCCTGAACGATGTGCGTTTCGTGCCGGTGTCGGCGCTGAAGGGCGACAACATCGTCGGCGCGAGCGAGCGCATGCCGTGGTACGCGGGCGAGCCGCTGCTCGACGTGCTCGAATCGCTGCCGGTCGAGACGCAGGCGCATGACGCGCTGCGCTTCCCGGTGCAGTGGGTCGCGCGCCAGGACGGCAGCTCGGCCGACGATTTCCGCGGCTACATGGGCCGGATCGAATCGGGCGAGGTGAAGGTCGGCGACGAAATCGTCGTGCTGCCGTCGAACCGCACCGCGACGATCGCCGAGATCGTCGCGCCGGTGCCGGGCGGCACCGCGTCGGTTGCGCACGCATTCGCGGGCCAGACGGTGACGATTCGCCTCGAACAGGACGTCGACGTGTCGCGCGGCGACATGTTCGTCACGACGGCCGAGACGGTCGCGCCGGCGAAGAAGCTCGAGGCGGACCTGTGCTGGTTCGACGAGACGCCGCTGTCGCCGCAGCGCAAGTACCTGCTGAAGCAGACCACGAGCACGGTGTTCGCGAAGATCGGTGCGGTCAAGGAAGTGCTCGACGTGCATACGCTGTCGCACGCGACCGACCGCCAGGAACTGAAGATGAACGACATCGGCCGCGTGGCGCTGACGCTGCAGAAGCCGATTGTCTGCGACACGTACGACGCGCATCCGGGCACGGGCGCGTTCGTGCTGATCGACGAGGCGACGCATCATACGGTCGCCGCCGGCATGATCCGGGCGTTCTCGGCGTAACCGGCGTTTTGCGCCGCCCGTCTGGGCGGCGCGCGCCGGTCGCCGTTCACGAGCAGGACAAGCGAAGCGACAAACATGGGCAAGGTGTATCTGATCGGAGCAGGGCCGGGCGCGGCGGACCTCATCACGGTGCGTGGCGCGCGGCTGCTCGAGCAAGCCGACGTCGTGCTGCACGACGCGCTCGTCGAGCCGGCAATGCTCGACTATGCGCCGAACGCGCGGAAAATCGCGGTCGGCAAGCGCTGCGGGCAGCGTTCGACCGCGCAGCACTTCATCAACAAGCAGATCGTCGACGCGGCGCGCGAGCATGCGTGCGTCGTGCGCCTGAAGGGCGGCGATCCGATGCTGTTCGGGCGCGCCGAAGAGGAAATGCGCGCGCTCGAGGCGGCTGGCATCGATTACGAGATCGTGCCGGGCATCACCGCGGCGCTGGCCGGCGCGGCGACGCTGAAGCGCTCGCTGACGTTGCGCGGCGTGTCGCGCAGCGTCGCGTTCGCGACGCACAGCCGCGCGCCGGGCAGCGACGAGATTCGCGAGGCCGCGCGCGCCGATTCGATCGTCTACTACATGGGCCGCGACAGCGCGCCGGGCATCGCCCGCGAACTGATCGACGCGGGCCGCGCGCCCGCCACGCCGGTCGCGATCGTCGAGGCGTGCAGCACCGCGCGCGAACGCACGCTGACGCTCACGCTGGCGCAGATGGCGGCGGGCGACGCGCAGGCGTGGCTCGACCCGGCGGAACCGAGCCTGCTGATGATCGGCGAC
Organism: Burkholderia sp. AW49-1; assembly: GCF_053427845.1. Taxonomy (NCBI): domain Bacteria; kingdom Pseudomonadati; phylum Pseudomonadota; class Betaproteobacteria; order Burkholderiales; family Burkholderiaceae; genus Burkholderia; species Burkholderia sp. AW49-1. Next base: position 13,730 of record NZ_JBSAXF010000022.1, read on the forward strand.
GCGTTCGCCGAACGCGTGCGGCGCGTGAAAGAGGGCGATGCGCTGCAGGATGCCGCTTGAGTCGAGCGCGTGGTTCGCAGGCGAAAAAAAAGCGCTGGCTTTCGAAGCCAGCGCTTTTTTGTTTGGGCTCGCCGATTCGCTTACGCGTCGCGGCCGAGCTGGTCGATGCAGTAGCGTGCGATCGCATCGAGCACGCCGTCGTCTTCCCCGACGGCCGTCGCGCAACGGATCTCGATGCCCGGATGCGCGGCGCGGCACGCGTCGACGAGCTGCGGCAGGTCGCGGCGCACATGGCCACCCTGGCCGAAGAATACGGGTACCACGGTGATGTGCGTGCAGCCGGCCGCGACCTGCGCGGCGATGGCCGTATCGAGCGACGGCGTCATCAGTTCGAGAAACGCCAGCGACACGTGCGGGGCAGGGGAGCCGGCCGCGCGCAGCCGCGCGGCGAGCCGCTCGAACGGCTCGGCCCAGCGCGGATCGCGTGCGCCGTGGCCGAACAGGACGATGCCGTGCGAACTCATGTCGAAGCCTCCGTCGTGACGGCGCTCAGTGCCGATCGACCCACTTGAGCGCGAACAGTCCGAGCGCGAGATAGATGAGGCCCGGTGTCGCCGCGGTCAGCGGCGCGGGCCACGTGTTCAGCGTGCCGATGTGCGAGAACAGCGTGTTGAGCAGCTGGAAGCTCATGCCGAGCATGATGCCGCCGAACACCTTCACGCCGACCACGCCGGCACGCGTATGCAGGTACGCGAACGGCAGCGACAGCACGAGCATCACGAACACCGCGAACGGGTAGAGCAGCTTGCGCCACAGCGCGATGTCATAGCGCTGCGTGTCCTGCTGGTTTTCGCGCAAGTGCTGGATGTAGCGGAACAGGTTGATGAGCGACATCCGTTCCGGCGACACGAGCAGCACCGACAGGATCTGCGGCGTCAGGTCCGAGCGCAGCCGGTATTCGGGCAGCGTCACCTGCTGCGACCGGTACACGGGGTTCAGCGCGTCGGCCGGTTGGCCGCTGATCGGCTTGATCGGCGTCAGTTCGGTTTCCGTCACGCCCTTGAGCAACCAGTGGCCGGGCGGCTCGTAGCGGCCCGTCTGCGCGATCCGCACGTTCTGCAACTGGAATTTCGAGTCGAATTCGTAGATGCGCACGTTGCTGATCGTCGAATCGGGCGACAGGCTGCCGACGTTGACGAAGCGCGTGACCTGATCGCCGTTCTCGCGGGCCGCGAGCGTGTCCTTCACCCACACGCCCGACTGGAAGTTCGACGACACCGATGCGCCGAGCGCCTGCAGCCGCACGCGTTCGGACAGCTGGTCGGCGTACGGGCCGACGAATTCGCCGATCAGGTAGGTGATGATCACGAGCGGAATGCCGATCTTCAGCAGCGAGCGCAGCGCCTGGTTGGTCGCGAGGCCCGACACGCGGAAGATCGTGAATTCCGAGTTCGCGGCCATCTGCGCGAACACGTAGATCGCGCTGATCAGCGCGGCGACCGGGATGATCTCGTAGAAGCGCGACGGGGTCTGCAGCGCGACGCGCAGCACCGCGTAGCCGAACTTGTAGTTGCCGTGCCCGACCGAGTTCAGTTCGCTGATCAGGTCGAAGAAGAAGAACAGGCCCGAGAACGCGAACAGGATGAAGATGAACGTGACGTAGATCTGCCGCGCGAAGTATTTTTCATAGAGCCGCATCGATCATGCTCCCGAGCGGCCGAACAGCGCGCGTGTAAACAGCGGACGATTGCGCACGCGCAACCAGAAGATGAACGCGACGATCGCCGCGACGACCAGGTGCAGGCCGACGAGGCCGACGCCGAACGACATCTTGCCCTGCTCGATCTGCGCCTGCACGACGTTCAGCAGGTTCGAATACGTGAGATAGATCAGCACGGCCATCACGAGGTTGATCGTGCGGCTGCGGCGCGGATTCTGGTACGACAGCGGAATGCCGAGCACCATCAGGTTGATCGCGATCAGCGGCAGCCCCGCGCGCCACGCGAATTCCGCGAGGTTGTCGCGCGTCGGGTTGCGCAGCAGGTCGGGCGTCGGCGTGCTGTTGGTGGTCGGCACGTTGGTGACCGGCGTGCTCGTGATCTTCACGCCGTAGCGCTGGAACTCCATGATCTTGAAGTTCGGCTGGCCGGGCGTGCCGTCGTAGCGGCGGCCGTCCTCCAGCACGACGAAGCGATCGCCGTCCTTCGTTTCCGTGTGGCCCGTGTGCGAGACCACGACGTTGACCTTGCCGTTCTCGGTCGACGTGACGAACACGTTCTGCACCTTGCTCTGGTCCGGCGACATCTTTTCGATGAAGAACACGCGATGGTTCGACGCCGATTCGCGGAACTGGCCAGGCGCGAGCAGCGAGATTTCGTCGCGCTGCTGGAAGCGCGCCTTGATCATCTTGCTCTGCTGGTTCGACCACGGCCAGCCGACGAACGCGAAGAACGCGATCAGCAGGACGATCGGCGTGGCGAACACGCCGATCGGCTTGATCAGGCGCGTGAGGCTCACGCCCGACGCGAGCCAGACGACCATTTCGGAGTCCCGGTACCACCGGGTCAGCACGAACAGGATCGACACGAACAGCGTGACGACGAGCATCACGGCGAGATAGCCGATCACGGTCAGGCCGATCAGCACGAGCACGTCGCGCGGATCGATTTCGCCGGACGCGGCATAGCCGACGATGCGGATCATCATCGTCGTGAGCATGATCGTGAGCAGCACCATGAACACGGCGCCAGCCGTATACGCAAGCTCGCGCTGGAGGGAGCGTTCGAAGATCATTCTTGATGAGAAGAGGGCGGGAGGCTGCGCACGCGTGGTGGAGCGCTCGCGCCGCCACGGGAAAAATAGCGGATAATTGCGGCTTTCATCCTTAGCCCAGATTTTATCCGAGGACAAGCGCGATGGACTTTAGCATAAAAGGCTGTGATTGGAGCAAAGGCGAAGCCAAGGGGTTCCTGACCGGGAAGTCCGACTGCATCGTCCTCGGCATCTTCGAGGCGCAGACTCTCTCGGGCGCGGCCCTCGACATCGACACGGCCACCAAGGGGCTGATCTCGCGCGTGGTGAAGGCCGGGGATATGGACGGCAAGCGCGGCAAGACGCTGTTCCTGCACGAGGTATCGGGCATCGGTGCGTCGCGCGTGCTGCTCGTCGGCCTCGGCAAGCAGGATGCTTTCAATCAGAAAGCCTACAACGACGCGGCGACGGCCGCATGGCGCGCGCTGCTGGCGACCAAGGTCGTCCAGGTCACGTTCTCGCTCGCTCAGCTGCCGGTCGACGAGCGCGGCTCCGACTGGGGCGTGCGTGCGGCGATTCTCGCGCTGCGCAACGAGACCTACCGCTTCACGCAGATGAAGAGCAAGCCGGAACCGGCGTCGCATACGCTCAAGCGCGTCGTGTTCAGCGTCGATCCGGCCGATGAAAAGGCGGCGAAGCTGGCGGCCAAGCAGGCTGTCGCGCTGGCGAACGGGATGGACCTCACGCGCGACCTGGGCAACCTGCCCGGCAACGTGTGCACGCCGACCTATCTCGGCAACACCGCGAAGAAGATCGCGAAGGATTGGGGTCTGAAGGTCGAGGTGCTCGGCCTGAAGCAGATCCAGGCGCTCAAGATGGGCTCGTTCCTGTCGGTTGCGCGCGCGTCGGTCGAGCCGCCGCAGTTCATCGTGCTGCATTACCAGGGCGCCGCCGCGAAGGCTGCGCCGGTCGTGCTGGTCGGCAAGGGCATCACGTTCGACACGGGCGGCATCTCGCTGAAGCCGGGCGAGGCCATGGATGAAATGAAGTACGACATGTGCGGCGCGGGCTCGGTGCTCGGCACGATGCGTGCGGTCGCCGAAATGGGCCTGAAGATCAACGTCGTCGCGATCGTGCCGACCTGCGAGAACATGCCGGGCGGCAACGCGACGAAGCCGGGCGACATCGTCACCAGCATGAAGGGGCTGACGATCGAGGTGCTCAACACCGACGCCGAGGGCCGCCTGATCCTGTGCGACGCGCTCACTTATGCGGAACGCTTCAAGCCGGCGGCCGTGATCGACGTGGCGACGCTGACGGGCGCTTGCGTGATCGCGCTCGGCGGCCACAACAGCGGCCTGTTCTCGAAGGACGATGCGCTCGCGGGCGAGCTGCTCGACGCCTCGCGCGAAGCGAACGATCCGGCGTGGCGCATGCCGCTCGACGACGAATACCAGGAACAGCTGAAGTCGAATTTCGCGGACATCGCGAACATCGGCGGGCGTCCGGCCGGCGCCGTGACGGCGGCGTGCTTCCTGTCGCGCTTCACCGACAGCTATCCGTGGGCGCACCTGGACATCGCCGGCACGGCGTGGAAGGGCGGCGCGGCGAAGGGCGCGACCGGCCGTCCGGTGCCGCTGCTCGCGCAGTTCCTGATCGACCGCGCCGGCCAGTGATGGCACGTCTCACGACGATGCGGGTGCGCGGGCAATGACGCGAATCGATTTCCATTCGAACGTCGGCGATTCGCTCGCGTACGCATGCCGGCTGCTGCGCAAGGCCTACCTGGCCGGGCAGCCGGTCGTCGTGCTGGCGGAACCCGCGCGCCTGCGCGCGCTGGACGAGCGGCTCTGGACGTTCTCGCCGCTCGATTTCATTCCGCACTGCGGCGTCGACAGCGCGCACGCGGCCGGCACGCCGATCGTGCTGGCCGCTGATCTCGACCAGGCGCCGCATCACCACGTGCTGCTGAATCTCGGCGCGGCCGTGCCCGCGCAGTTCGCCCGCTTCGAACGCCTGCTCGAGGTGGTCGGCAATGCGCCGGACGAGCTGGCCGCGGGCCGCGACCGCTATCGCTTCTACCGCGATCGCGGATACGCGCTGAACAACTACAAGCAAGGCAGCTAGCTGAAATCGTCGACGGAGCATTCCCGTGAACCAAGCCGAATCCTCTTCGATCCCGACGCTGACCGACGTGCTGGTGCCGGGCAAGCCGGTGCCGGCGCGTTCGTCCGCGACCGATGCGCCGCCGCGCGACGATGCGGCCGTGCCGGAACACGCGGGACTTGACCCCGAATTCGTGGTGGTCGAGCCGGTGCCGACGCCGGACGTCCCGACCGTCGAACTGCCGGGCGACAGCGATGCGCCGGCGCAACCCGGTGCCGCCGGGCACGTCGTCGCCGAGGAGTCGGCTGCGGCGCTGGCGCCGTTGCGCTCCGCGCTGGCCGACGACGATGGGCAGCAGGCCGGCGTAGCCGCGACGCCGCACGACGCCGGCGAAGCGATGCCGTCGCACGCGGTCGCAGCGGCGGTCGACGAACTGGCCACCGATCATCTTGCTCGCGCGGCGCACCCGGAATCGCATGCGGCCGCCGCGCTGACGCCGGAGGACGCGCAACATATCGCCGAGCGTCTGCGCAATCGGCTGACGAATTATCTGACAGGGGAAGGGCGCGAGGCCATCGAGGCACGCTGCCGCGACGCGCTGCACGACCATACGGCCTGGCTGGTCGGCCAGATTACGCGCGAAGTGGCGCTGGCGCTCGAAACCGAAGTGATGGAATGGGTTCGCGATGCGGTCGACGAAGAGATCGCTCGCCGCCGAGCCGGACGTTCAGGCTGAGCGCACGGAGAGTTTCGTGCGCGGGCGCGGCTCCGGTTGCAACGAGAAGCATGGCGCCGTGCCGGGCGCAAAGCGCGGCGCGCGTGCATGCGCCCCGTCATCCGGTTCAGCGCAGCGAAAGCACCCATTGCGCGAGCGTGTGCGCTTCGGCGCTCGTCAGTTGCGTATTGGCGGGCATCGGCACGCCGCTCCACACCCCGACGCTGCCCTTCACGATCGATTGCGCGAGGTAATCGACGGCGTCGGCACGTGCTGCGTACTTGCCGGCGATGTCGTGGAACGACGGGCCCATCAGCGGCTTGCTGACCGCATGGCAGGCCATGCAGTTCTTGCGCTGCGCAAGCACGAGTCCGTCGCTGGCCTGGTCGGCGTGTGCCGCCGCCGCGCTGCAGGTCAGCAGCGCGACGAGCAGCGCGCGCGATATCGTCTGTTTCATGCGGTTCTCCGCCGGCGGAAACGGCCGGCTTCACGGTCCGCGCATTATAAGAGCAAAGGGAAAGCGCGTTTTGCGCGTTTCCCCCGGCGGCCTTCTGCAATGGGGTCGCATGACACGCGTACCGCGTCAGCCGGTGACCGCGCCCTTGTTCGCCGGGCGCGCGAGGGCCGCGTACTTGGCGAGCACGCCGCGCGTGTAGCGCGGCGCCGGCTGCTTCCACGCGGCCCGTCGGCGCGCGAGCTCGGCGTCGTCGACGTTCAGCTGCAGCACGAGCCGGTGCGCATCGATCGTGATCGAGTCGCCTTCCTGCACGAGTGCGATCGTGCCGCCGACGAAGGCCTCGGGCGCGACGTGTCCGACCACCATCCCCCAGGTGCCGCCCGAGAAGCGGCCGTCGGTGATGAAGCCGACCGATTCGCCGAGCCCCTTGCCGATGATCGCTGACGTCGGCGCGAGCATTTCCGGCATGCCGGGGCCGCCCTGCGGGCCGAGATAGCGCAGCACCAGCACATCGCCGGCGCGGATCCGGTCGCCCAGGATCGCATCCATCGCGCTTTGCTCGTCGTCGAACACGCGCGCCGGGCCCGTGATCACCGGGTTCTTCAGGCCGGTGATCTTCGCGACCGCGCCGTCTTCCGCGAGGTTGCCCTTCAGGATCGCGAGATGCCCTTCCTTGTACAGCGCGCGATCGATCGGGAAGATCACCTTCTGGTCCGCGCGCGGCACGCCCGGCACATCCTTCAGCTCCTCGGCGATCGTCCGGCCGGTGATCGTCATGCAGTCGCCGTGCAGCAGCCCCGCATCGAGCAGGATCCGCAGCACCTGCGGGATGCCGCCGGCCTGGTGCAGATCGGTCGCGACGTACTGGCCCGACGGCTTCAGGTCGCAGATCACCGGCACGCGCTTGCGGATGCGCTCGAAGTCGTCGATCGTCCAGTCGACCTCGGCCGCGTGCGCGATCGCGAGATAGTGCAGCACCGCGTTGGTCGAGCCGCCGGTCGCCATGATCAGCGACACCGCGTTCTCGATCGACGCCCTCGTGATGATGTCGCGCGGCTTCAGGTCGCGCTTCACGGCCTCGACCAGCACGCGCGCCGATTCGGCGGCCGAGTCGACCTTCTCCTGATCGGGGTTCGCCATCGTCGACGAGTACATCAGCGACATGCCGAGTGCCTCGAACGACGAGCTCATCGTGTTCGCGGTATACATCCCGCCGCACGACCCCGACGTCGGGCACGCATTCTGCTCGACCCCTTCGAAATCTTCCTGCGACATACGGCCCGCGGTGAACTCGCCGACCGCCTCGAATGAGGACACGATCGTCAGGTCGCGGCCCTTCCAGTGGCCGGGGCGGATCGTGCCGCCGTACACGTAGATGCCCGGCACGTTCAGGCGCGCGAGCGCGATCATCCCGCCGGGCATGTTCTTGTCGCAGCCGCCGACCACCACCACGCCGTCCATCCACTGGCCCTGCACGCAGGTCTCGATGCAGTCGGCGATCACTTCGCGCGACACGAGCGAGTACTTCATCCCCTCGGTGCCCATCGACATGCCGTCCGAGATCGTCGGTGTGCCGAAGATCTGCGGGTTCGCATCGGCCGCCTTCACCGCCGCGACGGCCGCGTCCGACAGCCGCTGCAGGCCGGAGTTGCAAGGCGTGATCGTCGAATGGCCGTTCGCGATGCCGATCATCGGCTTGTCGAAATCGGCCTTCTGGTAACCGAGGGCGTAATACATCGAGCGGTTCGGCGAACGGGCCACGCCTTGCGTGATGTGCTTCGAGCGACGGTTGTACGGCATGGGGGACTCCATCGTTGTATTGGCGACGCCCGCGAACGGCGCGCCGGTTCGGATCAATCAAGAATGGAGTTTCCGCTTTGGGATGTCCAATATATTATTTGTCGCTTATTAAGTCGTTTTGCGAATGAGTGAAATATGGCTGACCCGACGCCCGATCTGCGCCAGTGGCGCTATTTCGTGACCGTTGCCGACGAGCGCCATTTCGGCCGTGCGGCCGAGCGCCTGTCGATGACGCAGCCGCCGCTGTCGCAAGCGATCCGGGCGCTGGAGGACGCGCTCGGCGTCGCGCTGTTCGCGCGTACCAAGCGCTCGGTCGCGCTGACGGCGGTCGGTGCGGCGCTGCTACCCGACGTCCGCCGGCTGCTCGCGTCGGCCGACGCTCTGCCGCCGCTCGCGCGGCGTCTCGCGCGCGGCGAAGCCGGTTCGCTGTCGCTCGCGTTCGTGTCGACCGCCGATTACGGGCTGCTGCCGTCGCTGCTGCGCGCATTCGGCGCGCGCTATCCGCAGGTGCGGCTGCAACTCGCGGAGGCGACGAGCGACGTGCAGATCGAGGAACTCGTCGCGGGCCGCATCGACGCGGGGCTCGTGATTCCGCCGGTGCCGCCGCGCCACGCGGCCGGGTTGTCGTACCTGCCGGTCGTGCGCGAGCCGCTGGTGGTCGCGATGCCGGCGGCCGCGGCGCCCGGCGTGCCCGAAGACGAACCCGTGCATCTGGCCGAGCTGGCCGCGCTGCCGCTCGTCATCTTCTCGCGTCGTTTGGCGCCCGGCTTTTATGACATCATTACGGGCTGCTACGGCGCGGCGGGGGAAACCCCGCGCATCGGCCAGGAGGCGATCCAGATGCAGACGATCGTCAGCCTCGTGTCGGCCGGCATGGGCGTCGCACTGGTGCCGCAGTCGTTGCGTAACCTGCGGCGCACCGGCGTGGTCTACCGGCCGCTCGCCGGCGACGCGCCGGTCGTCGAGACGGGCCTCGTGTGGCGCACGGGCGATGTCAGCCCCGTGCTCGCCGGCTTCATCGACGTCGTGCGCGCGCACGGTCTCGCCGCATGATGCGAACGATGGCGCGCCGGCGCCGTCCAATGCGCGGTGCGGCGCCTGTGCGAGCGCCGTACCGCATTCGAAAACTTCATCGCTAACCCATGATCATTCACCCGAATTTCGACCCCGTAGCGATCCATCTCGGGCCGCTGGCCGTGCGCTGGTACGGCCTCATGTATCTCGTCGGCTTCATCGCGGCGATCGTCGTCGGCCGGATCCGTCTGAAGCTGCCGCACGTCGCGGCGCAGGGCTGGACCGCCAAGGACATCGACGACATGATGTTCTACGGCGTGCTCGGCACCGTGCTCGGCGGCCGGCTCGGCTACGTGCTGTTCTACAAGGCCGACTTCTACTTCTCGCATCCGCTCGACGTGTTCAAGGTATGGGAAGGCGGGATGTCGTTCCACGGCGGCTTCCTCGGCGTGACGCTCGCGATGGCGCTGTTTGCGTGGCAGCGCAAGCGCCACTGGCTGCAGGTCACCGATTTCGTCGCGCCGATGGTGCCGACGGGTCTCGCGGCCGGGCGGCTCGGCAACTTCATCAACGGCGAGCTGTGGGGCCGCGTGACCGATCCGAACGCGCCATGGGCGATGTTGTTTCCGGGCGCGATGCGCGACGACGCGGCATGGCTGCCGAAGCATCCGGCGCTCGTCGAGCAGTGGCATCTGGCCGACGTGTTCATGCAGTACCAGATGCTGCCGCGCCATCCTTCGCAGCTCTACGAGATCGCGCTCGAAGGCATTGCGCTGTTCTTCGTGCTGTTCTTCTTCTCGCGCAAGCCGCGGCCGATGGGCGCGATATCCGCGCTGTTCCTGATCGGCTACGGGCTCGCACGCTTCACGGTCGAATTCGCGCGGGAACCGGACGACTTCCTCGGCCTGCTCGCCCTCGGGCTGTCGATGGGGCAGTGGCTGTCGTTGCCGATGATTCTCGCGGGCATCGCGCTGCTGGTGTGGGCGTATCGTCGCCGCGCGGCGAGCGTCGCGGCGTGATGTTGCATGCGTCATGCGGTCGCGTCATGCGCGAGCTGTGTGACGCATGACGCGTGATGCGATGCGGATGCGTACGATCGGCGTGCGCATCGATCGCAGGATCCCGAACGAAAAACGCCGGCCCGAAGGCCGGCGTTTTCACATCTGCCGCGCGTTGCGGGACGTGCGTTACTTCATCTGCACCGAGCCGTTGACCGTGACCGACACGGTCGCCTTGCCGCCTTCGACCGCGATCGGCGCGCTCATCTTCGCGCTGTCCATCGGTGCCGCGGCCATCGCCATCATGCGCGGGTACGGCTGCACGTTGCGGCTGCCGCCGACGTTCACGTCACGGATCGAGTAGCTGTTGTAACCGAAAGCCTTCGCGGCTTCGTCCGCGCGCGCGCGGAACGACTTGATCGCTTCGGTCGTGAGCTTCTGCTCGGCCGCGCGCTGTGCTTCGGGCGACAGCGAGAACTCGACGTTCGCGACTTGCATCTGGTTCGACAACTGGCCCGCGAGTTTCGACGCCGCCGCGAAATCGCGCGATTCGAGCACGACTTCGGTACGGCCGCGCCATGCGGAGATCTTGCCGTCGCGATCGGTGCTCGGATACACGGAGAACGCGCCGGTGTGCGCAGTGACGCCCGCTACGCCCTTCGCCTGCGCGAGCGCCGCGTCGGCGCGCTGGTTGAGCGCGGACGTCAGGCTGCCCGGGTCCTTCGCCTGCTGTTCGTAGAACAGCGTGATGTGGATGATGTCCTGTGGCACGTCGGCGCTGGCCTGCGACGACAGCGACAGCACGCCCGCCGGTTCCGGAAAGTGCGGGTTCGCGGTTTGCGCGTGCGCGGCCGGCGACGCGAGCGTCAGTGCGACGGGCACGGCGGCGGCGAGGGCGAGCGACAGCGCGAGTGCGGATTTCTTGGTCATTGTTGGACTCCTTGTGCGAGGGCGCGCATGCGGATCACGCGTGCGCGACGCGGGCGTACCGCGCGACGAAAAAACGGCCGTCGTCCCGATCGGGCGACAGCGGTTGCTTAGGCTGCACGAACGCGCCGCGAGTTCCGTGGCGGCGGCACGTATTGACCGGATTTGACCTTTGGCGTGTGTCTGTTGCGCGGGCCGATGCGTGTGCCGACTGCGTGCGCCTACTTCATCAGCTTTTCGGTGATGAAGCGCCACTCGGCGCGCGTGACGGGTGTGATCGACAGCCGGTTGCCGCGTGCGAGCACGCGCATGTCGGCGAGTTCGTCATGCTCGCGTAGCGCGGCGAGCGGCACGAGCGGCGACTTCTTCACGAAGCGCACGTCGACGAGCAGCCAGCGCGGTGATTCCTGCGTCGACTTCGGATCGTAATACGGGCTTTTCGGATCGAACTGGGTGGGGTCGGGGTAGGGCGTCGACGAGACTTCGGCGAGGCCCGCGATGCCCGGCTCGGGGCAGCTCGAGTGATAGAACAGCACGCCGTCGCCGATCTTCATCGTGTCGCGCATGAAATTGCGCGCCTGATAGTTGCGCACACCGGTCCACGGCAGCGAGTGCTGCGGCGCGTGCGCGAGATCGTCGATGCTTGCTTCGTCCGGTTCGGACTTCATCAGCCAGTATTGCATGGATCGTGATCGACGCAGAAAGGGCTGCTACAAAAGGAAACGGCATCGGGATTCCCCGATGCCGTTGGATAGGCCCCCGCCTTGGCCGCTAGGCCGGCATCCTGAACCTGAGGTTCAGAATTGGTCGCAGTTAGCAGCACTTCGGGTACATCAGACTGAGTGACGCGCGCGCCCGTGCTACAAATTTCCGCAACCGTGCACATGGCATTGGTTCAAGGAATATATGACCTTGGCGAACCAGGCAGGGAAGCTGACTGAACTGTGTTTCGTTGCGCCAATTTGACCACCGTTGATCGCCGAGATCAAGGGGAATCGACACATCGATCAAACGTTACTGCGTCTCGTGCTGTGCGAGCACCGCGCCGAGCTGTTCGTTCATCTGGTGCATTGTACGACGGATTTCTTCCGCCGGAAATGCTTCACCGTGACGCACGCTCGTTTGCAGTCGCAGCAATTCGGATGCGAGCGACAATGCCGCCATCACCGCGATACGGTCGGTGCCGCGCACCGAACTGTTCGCGCGGATCTTCGACATTTCGGCGTCGACGCGTGCGACGGCCTCGAGCAGCGCCGCTTCGGTCTCGGCCGAACAGGCGAGCCGATAGGGCTGACCGAGAATCGAGACTTCGATCTGCTTGGTGCTCATGCGTGTTCTCCGTGGCTGGCCGCGTCGTCGCCATCCGTGCGCGCCTGCGCATCCAGCAGGTCGAGCTGATTGTCGGCTTGTTCCGCGCTCTTCGTGCGCGGCAGTTTTTCGAGAATCGCATTCAGTTTGACCTGAGCGTCGTCGATCTTTGCCGACAGCGTGTCGCGCTCGGCCGCGAGCGCATTGCGTTCGTCGCGCAGTTGCGCGAGTTCCGCGCGGACCGTGTCCGCTTCCGCGCGCATTTGCGCGACTTGCTCCTCGAGCGCGAGCCGTTCCGAGTGATAGCGCTTGTTCAGCGAGATCAGACGGCCAATATTTTGAGATAAGGTTTCGAGTTCGTTGAGCATTTGCTGCGTCCTCTAAAGACCCAGCATTTTAGCGCGGAATAACGCGCATTCCGACATCTGTAACGTTTCCAGTCGTAACACCCCGGCTTCTTGCCGCGAATACGCGGTCCCGGCGCGTTCGCCGTGCGCTCCCGGCATACGTTCGGCCGCTTTCTTGACGCTCGCGCGACCCGCTCCTAAACTGGCGCCGCCTCGGTGCTCGCGCGTGCGTCGCGCGGTTAAACGGGAAGCAGGGCGCGCGCTCCGCATGGAGATCGCCAACCTGCGCTGCCCCCGCAACGGTAAGCGGCCGCGTCGGACGACGCAGGCCGGCTCGGGCGCGTTTCGCGTGCAGGTCGCACGCGGGCGCGGGCCACTGCGCGTGATACGCGCGGGAAGGCGAGCCGGTACGCCGCCAGCCCGGATACCGGCCGAGGCGAGGAGCCCGCACGGCTTCATGACGCGCGGCCTGCGGGGAAGCGGGGCGCGCAGTGCTTCACGGGACTTGTCTTCGATGCTGACCCCAATCGTACGCACGGCCTCCGACGCACGCCGCGGCGTGCCGCATCGCGCCGTCGTGCTCCCTCCGGTGGCGGCTGGTTCGCCCGGATCGACGACGCAGGGCATTGCGGCGCAGGGACCCGTCGCGCCGCGCGCCGACGCACCGTTGCCGCCGGAAGTCGCGGTCGCCGCGCCGATCATGCCTGACGGCGACGCAACCGCGATGCCGATCGACCCGATGTGGCGGCGTCCACTATATTGCGCAGAATGTCGGCCGCACGCAGGTGCGGGTCGATGGATCGTAGTCGTGTCACGCCGGTGCGACCGATGCTCGGCCGTTCGCCCGCTTGCGGGACGCGATCGGCGAAATGCGGGAATCAGGGTACCGTACGTGGCGTGCGCCATTGTGCGCCACCGACCGAGCATCGCTCGCCTTTCCGCACACGTGTATGGCATCCGAGCCGCGCGCGCGACGACATCACTGGTTCGCGGCTCGCCCGTGCATGCATCAATAACCTGTTCGACGAGGATGACGAGCTTGCGTACACCTGCAACACGCCGGAGCGCGACATCGGTTCCGTGCACGGCCGGTAACGACGGTCAGCGGAAGCATCGTGCGTCGTGCGCGACGCCGTGCGGCGCATGAGCGCCGCGCGTGCCGCCGCGATCTGGGCCGCGCTCGCGGCCGTGGTCGCGTTGCTGTTCATCGCTTCGCTGTCGATCGGCAGTGTGCCGATGTCGCCGTGGCAGGCGCTCGCGTCGCTCGTGCCGCACGGCGGCGACGCACTGTTCGCCGACATCGTGCGCACGTTGCGGCTGCCTCGTGCGCTCGCGGGGTTCGCGTGCGGCGCGCTGCTTGCGCTGGCCGGTGCGTTGCTGCAGGTGCTGCTGCGCAATCCGCTCGCGGAGCCGTATGTGCTCGGGGTGTCCGGCGGCGCGGCCGGCTTCGCGCTCGTCGCGATGATCGCGGGCGGCGCGTGGTGGCTCGTCGATGCATCCGCGTTCGCCGGCGCGCTGGTGTCGGTCGCGCTCGTGCTCGGCCTTGCTCGCCGCGAGCTGTGGCGCGGCGACTCGCGCGACGCGTCGCCGCGGCTGCTCCTCACGGGCGTCGTGATCGCGGCCGGGTGGGGCGCGCTCGTCACGCTGCTGCTGTCGCTCGCGCCCGATGCGCGCCTGCGCGGCATCATCTTCTGGCTGACGGGCGACCTGAACGGCGTGACGGCGCCGTGGTTTGCATGGGGCGCGCTGCTGGTGGCCGCATGCGTCGCGCTGCCGGCCGCGCCGCAGCTCAACGTGCTGCTGCGCGGCGACGCGACCGCACTCGCGCTCGGCGTGCCGGTCGCGCGCGTTCGCGTGCGGATCTACCTCGTCGCGTCGCTGGCCGCCGCGGCCGCAGTGACGACGGCCGGCACGATCGGTTTCGTCGGCCTCGTCGTGCCGCACGCGCTGCGGCTCGCATTCGGCAACGACCAGCGCATGCTGCTGCCGGCCGCGATGCTCGCGGGCGGCGGCGGCGTGATGGCCGCCGACCTGCTCGCGCGCACTGCGATCGCGCCCGCGCAGTTGCCGGTCGGCGTGATGACCGCGTTGATCGGCGTGCCGGTGTTCCTGTGGATGTTGCTGAGGAGACCGATGCGATGACGCACGCCGCACCGCACACTGCCGGCGAAATGACCTATGCGGCGATCGATCTCACGCTGACGGCCGGCGAACGGACGCTGCTCGACGGCTTCACGCAGGCGTTCCGTCCCGGCGAGATCTGGTGCATCGCGGGGCCGAACGGCGCGGGCAAGACGACGCTGCTCGCGACGCTCGCGGGCCTGCAGCGACCGGCCGGCGGCCACGTCGAGATCGACGGCCGGCCGCTCGCCGCATGGCCGCCCGAACAGCTCGCACGGCGCCGCGCACTGATGCCGCAGCAATTGCACGACGCGTTCAGCGCGACGGTATTCGACACGGTGCTGCTCAACCGCTTTCCGTATCTCGGCGGCTGGGGCTGGGAGCGCGACGGCGACCGCGCGGCCGCACGGGACGCGCTCGCGACGTTCGAGCTGACCGCACTCGCGTCGCGCGACGTGCTGTCGCTGTCGGGCGGCGAGCGACAGCGCGTCGCGCTGGCCGCGACGCTGTGCCAGGACGCGCCGCTGATGCTGCTCGACGAACCGCTCGCCCATCTCGACCTGCATCACCAGATCGATGGCCTGACCGCGCTGAGCGCATGGCTCGACGCGGGCCCGCGCACGGTGCTGTTCTCGTGCCACGACCTGAATCTCGCGCGGCGTTACGCGACGCACGCGCTGTTGCTCGACGGCCGCGGCCATGCGTGGGCGGGCCCAGTGCGCGACGTGCTGACGCCGGCACGCGCGAGCGACGCGTTCGGCTATCCGCTCGTGCTGATCCGCGAGAACGGCCGCGACGCGCTGCTGCCCGCGTGGCCCGAGCGACGATGAACTTCCTTCTTTCGATGCGCGGCACCGGCCGCGCCAACGAGGCAACCTTCCGATGACGAACCCGACAGACTTCCCGCCCGCGATCGCACCGCTCGACGAGACGCTGCGCAAGCGCCTGCAGCATGTGATCGATCACAAGACCAAGCCGCCCGGCAGTCTCGGCCAGCTCGAGGCGCTCGCGCTGCAGGTCGGCCTGATCCAGCGCACCGAGAAGCCGCACGTACAGCGTCCGGTGACGATCGTGTTCGCGGGCGACCACGGGATCGCGGCCGAGGGCGTGAGCCCGTATCCGCAGGCGGTCACCGCGCAGATGGTCGCGAACTTCCTGGCCGGCGGCGCGGCGATCAATGCGTTCTCGGGCGTCGCGCAGAGCGTGCTCGAGATCGTCGATGCGGGCGTCGCGTCGACGCTGCCGGTGTCCGACCGGCTCGTGTCGCTGCCCGTCGCGCGCGGCACGCGCAACTTCGCGGCCGAACCGGCGATGGCGCCCGACGAGGTGCAGACGGCGCTCGCCGCCGGTGCGGCGCGCGTGCGCCTGCACGCCTCGCTCGGCACGAACGTGATCGGCTTCGGCGAAATGGGGATCGCGAACACGTCGTCGGCCGCGTGCCTGATGAGCCGACTGCTCGACGTGCCGATCGACGCGTGCGTCGGGCGCGGCACGGGCCTCGACGACCAGGGGCTCGCGCACAAGCGCGCGGTGCTCGGCCGCGCGCTCGTCCGGCATTCGCATGCGATCGCGCCGCTCGATGTGCTCGCGACGTTCGGCGGTTTCGAGATCGCGATGATGACGGGCGCGTATCTCGCGGCCGCGAGCGAGCGGATGACGATCCTCGTCGACGGCTTCATCGCCACTGCCGCGCTGCTGGTCGCCGAGCGCATCGCGCCCGGCGTGCGCGACTACTGCGTGTTCTCGCATGCGTCGCACGAGGCCGGGCACCGGCGCATGCTCGAGCATTTCGGCGCGAAGCCGCTGCTCGCGCTCGACCTGCGCCTCGGCGAAGGTACGGGCGCCGCACTCGCGCTGCCGCTGGTGCGCGCGGCGGTCGCGTTCCTCACCGAGATGGCGAGTTTCGAATCCGCGGGCGTCGACAATCGTGACGCCTGAACACGCGAGCGGTGTACGCGCCGAACTGCGCTATTTCTTCGTCGCGCTCGGCTATTTCACGCGCGTGCCGGTGCCGCGCGCGATCGGCTACGCCGCCGGCGATCTCGACCAGGCCGCACGTTACTTCCCGCTGGTCGGCGCGTGCGTCGGCGCGTGGGGCGCGCTCGTCTATCTCGCGGCACTGCGCGTGTTGCCCGCGCCGATCGCGGTCGGCCTGTCGATGGCCGCGACGTTGCTCGCGACCGGCGCGTTCCACGAGGACGGCCTGGCCGACAGTTGCGATGCGTTCGGCGGCGGCTACGCGCGAGACGACGTGCTGCGCATCATGCACGATTCGCGAATCGGCACGTTCGGCGCGGTCGCGCTCGTGATCGCGCTCGGCCTGAAATGGCAGGCGCTCGCGGCCATGCCGCCGCTGCGCGCCGCGTGGACGATGATCGCCGCGCATGCGGCGAGCCGCGCGGGGGCCGTGAGCCTGCTGATGTCGCTCGACTATGTCCGGCCGGAAGGCAAGGCGAAGCCGGTCGCGCAACGCATGGGCGCACGCGCGGCCTGGATCGCGGCCGCATTCGGGCTGCCGTGGCTGTTCTGGCCGGACTGGCGCGCGGGCCTCGCGGCGCTCGTCGCGCTCGTGCTCGTGCGCGCATGGGCGGCCCGCTATTTCGTGAAGCGGATCGGCGGTTATACGGGCGACTGCCTCGGCTTCGCGCAGCAGTTGAGCGAACTGGCGATCTATCTCGTGGTGCTCGGATGGATCTCGTCCTGATTCGCCATCCGGCCGTCGATGTCGAACCGGGCGTTTGCTACGGACGCAGCGACGTGCCGCTCGCCGCGTCGGCCGAGGCGGGGGCGCGGGAAGTGCGTGAGCGTCTGGCGGCGCTCGGGGCGCCGTTGCCCGGGCAGGTCTGGACGAGCCCGCTGACGCGTTGCGCGTCGGTCGCCGCGCGGCTTGCGCAGGCGTTCGACGTGCCGCTGCGGCGTGACGCGGGCTGGCAGGAAATGGACTTCGGCGCGTGGGAGCTGCGGCGCTGGGACGATATCGACCGCGCTGCGCTCGATGCGTGGGCGGCCGACCTGATGCATGCGTGCGCGCATGGCGGCGAAAGCGTCGCACGGTTCGCCGCGCGTGTCGCACGGATCGCGGACGCTGTCGCGGTCGCGCGGACCGATGCGCCGCAATGGGCGCTCACGCACGCAGGCGTGATTCGCGCATTCGCGTCGCATGCGTTGCGCGTGCCGCTCGATACACTGCTGTCGCGACCGGTGCCGACGGGCGGCGTCGTCTGGTTGCGGTCCGAGGATGCCGACCGCACATGGGACGTCGTCCACTGGGACGCATAGGCGACCGCTTGCTCGTCTGACGTGCGGAAGGGCATCGAAGCCCGAAATCAGCGCGCCGGCCGCCGCGCCCGCGCGGCGTCGAGATCCTCGCACAATGCGGCCGCGCCTTGCGCGATCCGCGGCGATGGCCGGGTCAGCAGATCGCCGTCGATCGCGAACAGGTTGTTGCGCGCTACGGCCGTCAGCGCGGGCCATGCACGCCAGCGCGCGAGGCTCGGCAGCGGTGCGTCCGAACGTGTCGCGCCGGCACTCGTCGTCACGATCGCTTCCGGATTCGCCGCGAGCACGGCTTCGTCGGTGACGGTCGGCGCGAGTGGTTTCAGCGCCGCGAACACGTTGCGGCCGCCGCACAGCGAGATGACTTCGTTGAACAGATGCGCGCCGTTGAGCGTCGTCAACGGGCGGTCCCATACCTGGAAGAACATCGTGACGGGCGGGCGTGCCGCGTAACGCGCGCGCAGCGCCGCGATGTCGCGCGAGAACGATGCCGCGGCCGCGTCGGCGACCGGCTCGGTGCCGAGCAGCGTGCCGAGCCGGCGCAGCGACGTGGCCACGTCGTCGAGATGTTTCGGTTCACTGAAGAACAGCGGAATGTGCAGCGCACGCAGCGCATCGGTTTGCCGCTCGGCGTTGCCGTGTCGCCAGACGACGATCAGGTCGGGCTTCAGCGCGGCGATTCGTTCGAGGTCGAGCGCCTTGTTGTCGCCGACACGTGGCACGGCCTGCGCGGCGGGCGGGTAGTCGCTGTACGTGACCGTGCCGACCAGTTTCGCCCCGCCGCCGGCCGCGTAGACCAGCTCGGTCGCGTGCGGCGCAAGGCTGATCACGCGTTGCGCCGGTGCGGGCAGCGTGACGGTATTGCCGGCATCGTCGCGGGTCGTCACGTCGGCGTGAGCGAAGGGCGCGTGCGCGAGCGCGATCAGCGACGCGAGGGCCGGCAGCCGGCGGAGCAGGCAGGCGGTCATGCGGATGCCAGTGACAGCGTCGGGACGCACTGCGAGAGGGCATCGGCGATGCGCTGCCATTCGGCTTCGTTGCCCGGCAGGCCGACGCGCATGCTCGACGGTCGTGCAAAGTATCGCGTCCAGATCCCGTGTGCGGCGAGCGCCGCGTGCAGCGCGGCGGCGCGCGGGTCGTCGGTCCAGCTGAACAGCGGCGTCGCGTGTACCGCGAAGCCGTGCGTGCGCAGCAGCGCGGCGAGGCGCTCGCCGTCGGCCGCGAGTCGCGCGCGGGTGGCGGCCTGCCACGCGTGGTCGGCAAACGCGGCGGCGACCGCGTGACGCGCGGGGCCGCTGACGGTCCACGCGCCGAGCAGGTCGCGCAGCGCGGCGGCCAACTCGGGGCGAGCGAGCACGAAGCCGGCTCGAATGCCGGCGAGCCCGAAGAACTTGCCGACCGAGCGCAGCACGACGAGGCCCGGACGATCGGTGAACTGCGCGAGCGATGGCGTGGCGCCCGTATCCGCGAACGCTTCGTCGACGATCAGCGTGCCGCCGCGTGCCGACAGTTGCGCATGCCAGCCGAGCAGCCGTTCGGCTGGAACGAATTCGGCCGTCGGATTATTCGGATTCCCGACGATGACGTGACGCAGCGATGCGGGCAACACGTCCGCACCGATGTCGAGCGCGACGACGCGATGGCCGTGGCGCGCGAACGCGGGGGCATACTCGCCGTACGCGAGCGCGGCGACACCGGCGTCGCCGGTCGGCAGCAGCGCGGGCAGCGCGCGGATCGCAGCCTGGCTGCCGGCGACCGGCAGCACGTGCGCGGCATCGGGGGCGCCGTAGTAGCCGGCCGCGCATGCGGCGAGCGTATCGCCGTCGTCGGGCAGCCGGCGCCATGCGTCGGCCGGGACCGGCGGCACCGGATAGCCGACCGGGTTGATGCCGGTCGACAGGTCGAGCCAGGCGTCGTATGGAATGCCGTGGCGGTGCGCGGCTTCGTGCAGGTTGCCGCCGTGCGGGATGCGTGCGTCAGACATGATGGGTAGCGAGGATGAGTGCGCCGCTCGCGACGAGCAGTGCGAGCCACAGCGTGAGCGCGCGCGTGACGAGCGACAGCGCGGCGACGACGTGCACGGCCGTCGCCGGCGCGCCTGTGCCGAGCGCGGGACGGTCTTCGATTTCGCCGTGATAGACGGCCGGGCCGCCAAGCTGCACGTTCAGGCTGCCGGCGCCCGCGGCCATCACGGGGCCTGCATTCGGGCTGTCCCAGTGGCGCGCCTGCGTGCGCCAGCAGCGCCACGCGGCGGCCGTGTCGCCGAGCAGCGCGTAGCTCGCGGCGGTGAGGCGCGCGGGAATCCAGTTGAGCGCGTCGTCGAGGCGCGCGGCGGCCCAGCCGAACGTCAGGAAGCGCGGCGTGCGGTAGCCCCACATCGCGTCGAGCGTGTTCGCGAGCCGGAACAGCAGCGCGCCGGGGCCGCCCGCGACGACGAACCAGAAGAGCGCGCCGAAGATCGCGTCGTTGCCGTTTTCGAGCGCCGATTCGACGGCCGCGCGCGACAGCGCGCCTTCGTCGGCTTCACTCGTGTCGCGCGATACGATGCGTGCGGTCAGCGCGCGCGCGGCGCCGAGGTCGTGCCGCAGCAGCGCGGCGGCGATCGGTGCGACATGGTCGGCGAGGCTTTTCGCGCCGAGCGCGAACCACAGCAGCGCGACGTGCAGCGCGGCCGCGAGCGGCCAGGGCAGCACGGCCGCGAGCCACGTGGCGACGGCCACCGGCGGCACCACCGCCGCGAGCCAGGCGGCGACGCCGACCATGCGGCCGCGCCGGCCCGTGTTCAGCGCGCCTTCGATGAGCGCGGCGAGCCGGCCGAACGCGACGAGCGGATGCCAGCCGGCCGGTTCGCCGACGATGCGATCGACGATCGCGGCGGCGACCGCGAGCATCGCGACGACGGGCAGCGACAGCATCAGCATGACGGCGCTCCGGCCTTGAGTTCGAGCGGCAGCCCGGCGACCAGCAGCGTCACGCGCGTCGCGAGCGCAGCGATGCGCTGGTTCAGGCGCCCGAGTTCGTCGACGTAGCGGCGCGTGACCGACCCGAGCGGCACGACACCGAGCCCGATTTCGTTGCTGACGACGATCACCTTCGCGCGCGCACCGCGCAACGCGTGTTCGAGCCGCTCGACCTGTGCCGCATACTGCGCGTCGTCGAGCGGTTCGCCGTCGAGCGGGCACAGCAGGTTCGTGAGCCACAGCGTCAGGCAGTCGACGAGCAGGCACGCGTGCGGATCGTCGAGCCGCGCGAGCGTGCCGGCGAGGTCGACGGGCGCGTCGGCGAAGCCCCAGTCGGCCGGCCGGCGCGCGCGGTGATGCGCGATGCGCCGTTCGAATTCGGCATCGGCGGCCGTCGCGGCCGCGGTCGCGATATAGGTGACGGGGCGGCCGCTGTCGGCGGCGAGCCGCTCGGCGTGCGCGCTCTTGCCCGAGCGCGCGCCGCCGAGGACGAAGGTGAGGTCGTGCGGAATCATCGCGTGATTGTAACGGCGCACGCGAGGCGGCGCGGGCGATAATGCGGCCTTTGCTTCACCACGACTTGCATACGATGAATGCACCCGAACCGCAGCCGCGCGGCACGTTGATGATCCAGGGCACGACGTCCGACGCGGGCAAGAGCACGCTCGTCGCGGGCCTGTGCCGCCTTGCGCGTCGCGCGGGCGCGCGCGTCGCGCCGTTCAAGCCGCAGAACATGGCGCTGAACAGCGCGGTGACGGCCGATGGCGGCGAGATCGGCCGCGCGCAGGCGTTGCAGGCGCTCGCCGCGGGTGTCGCGCCGCATACCGATTTCAACCCGGTGCTGCTGAAGCCGACGAGCGATCGCGGCGCGCAGGTGATCATCCACGGCAAGGCGCGCATGAACCTCGATGCGCGTGCGTACCACGACTACAAGCCGGTCGCGTTCGACGCGGTGCTCGAGTCGTACGCGCGGCTGCGTGCCGGCTACGACACAGTGCTCGTCGAAGGCGCGGGCAGCCCGGCCGAGATCAACCTGCGCGAAGGCGACATCGCGAACATGGGCTTCGCCGAACGCGTCGACTGCCCTGTCGTACTGGTGGCCGACATCGATCGCGGCGGCGTGTTCGCGCATCTGGTCGGCACGCTCGCGTGCCTGTCGGACAGCGAGCGCGCGCGCGTGCGTGGCTTCGTGATCAACCGCTTTCGCGGCGACATCAAGCTGCTCGAACCGGGCCTCGACTGGCTGCGCGCGCAGACGGGCAAGCCGGTGTTCGGCGTGCTGCCGTACCTCCACGGGTTGACGCTCGATGCCGAGGACATGCTGCCGTCGCAGGCGCGCAGCGCCGCCTTGCGCGGCGACGCCGGCGTGTTGCGCGTGGTGGTGCCCGCGCTGCCGCGGATCAGCAACCATACCGATTTCGATCCGCTGCGCGCGCATCCGCAGGTCGAGTTCACGTACTGGAAGAGCGGCCCGGTGCCGGATGCCGACTTGCTGATCCTGCCCGGTTCGAAGAGCGTGCAGCGCGATCTCGCGTGGTTGCGCGACACGGGCTGGGACACGGTGATTCGCCGCCACCTGCGCTATGGCGGCAAGGTGATCGGCATCTGCGGCGGGATGCAGATGCTCGGCCGCACGCTGGACGATCCGCTCGGCCTGGAAGGCGCGCCCGGCAGCGTGCCGGGGCTCGGGCTGCTCGATTTCGACACGACGCTGCAGCCGGACAAGACGTTGAAGAACGTGGCCGGGCATCTCGCGCTGCCCGGCGCGGCCACCGTGCACGGCTACGAGATCCACATGGGCGACACGCGCGGGCCCGCGCTCGCGACGCCCGCGCTGGAACTGGCGGCGGGCGACGCAGCGGGCGGCGTGCGCCCGGACGGCGCACGGTCGGCCGACGGCCAGATCCTCGCGACCTACGTGCACGGGCTGTTCGACGCACCCGACGCGTGCGCGGCACTCCTCGCGTGGGCGGGGCTCGACGGCGCGGAGCGCATCGACTACCCGGCGCTGCGCGAGGCGTCGCTGGAGCGGCTGGCCGATTCGTTCGCCGAGCATCTGGACCTGCGCGCGTTGTACGCCGAGTTTCGCTGACGCAGGGCGTGCCCGGCCTGGCATTTTGCGACGGATCGCGTACAACTCGGATGGGCGGAGGTCCGCCCGAAGGAGC
Organism: Burkholderia sp. AW49-1; assembly: GCF_053427845.1. NCBI lineage: Bacteria > Pseudomonadati > Pseudomonadota > Betaproteobacteria > Burkholderiales > Burkholderiaceae > Burkholderia > Burkholderia sp. AW49-1. Next base: position 36,678 of record NZ_JBSAXF010000022.1, read on the forward strand.
GCGACGATGAAGGCTCGATGGTGGTTGGGCGTGCTGTTCGCGGCGCTGCTGGGCGCGTCGGCGGTGGCGCATGCGTGTGACTCGTACGCGCCGGGCGGCGGCCCGGCCGGTTCGGGTGACGCCGCGCAAGGCAAAAGCGGCGGCTGAGGTTCGTTCGTAGCCCGTACGGGCAGCGGGGCATGAGCGGTCATGCCCTTTTTCATGACCCGATTCATTCCCGTCGGGAATCAGTTAAAGCCATATCGCGCGTTTATTGGCCGAATTGATTCGAATAGAGTGCGATCCATTCTCATCCACTCATGAAGGAATTCGCCATGAACCCCAATCGCCTCAACGATCTCGGCGCGACGCTGCTGCGCGTCGCACTCGGCGTGCTGTACCTCGCGCACGTCGCGCAGAAGGTGTTCGTCTTCACGCTGCCCGGCACCGCGCAGTTCTTCGCGTCGATCGGCCTGCCGGGCTGGCTCGCGTATGTGACGACGTTCGTCGAGCTGGCCGGCGGCCTTGCGCTGCTCGCGGGCTTCCGCGTGCGGATTGCCGCGCTGGTGCTGCTGCCGTTCATGCTCGGCGCGGTGTCCGCGCATCTGCCCAACGGCTGGAGCTTCGCGTCGCCGAACGGCGGTTGGGAATATCCGGCGTTCTGGGCCGTCACGCTGGCCGTGCAGGCGCTGCTGGGCGGCGGCGCGTTCGCGTTCGGCGCACCGCGTGCCGCGACGCGAACCGCATAAAAGGGGGCGGGCGTCGGCGCAACCCGTTCCGGTGACACCCCGTTTGCCGATATCATCGCTCCCTGTATCCGCAATCGAGCGGCGCTTGCCAGGCGGCAGGCGCCGCATGGCTTTTTCGGGGGAATTCATGACGGTCATCGTGGTGGCGAATCCGAAGGGCGGCGTGGGGAAAAGCACGCTGTCCACCAATCTTGCCGGCTATTTCGCGGCGCAGGGCGCGTGGGTCGCGCTCGCCGATCTGGACCGGCAGCAGTCCGCGCATGCGTGGCTCGACCTGCGGCCCGCCGGCCTGCCGGCGATCGAGGCGTGGGATCTCGATCCGGACGCGCCGTCGAAGCCGCCGCGCGGCCTCGAATATGCGGTGATCGACACGCCGGCCGGCCTGCACGGCACCCGGCTCAACGTCGCGCTGCAGCTCGCCGACAAGGTGATCGTGCCGCTGCAGCCGTCGATGTTCGATATTCTCGCGACCCAGCAGTTTCTCGAGCGTCTCGCCGGCGAGAAGGCCGTGCGCAAGGGCAGCGTCGAGGTCGGAATCGTCGGGATGCGGGTCGATGCGCGCACGCGCTCGTCCGACCAGTTGCACCGTTTCGTCGAAGGTCTCGGGCTGCCGGTGCTCGGCTACGTGCGCGACACGCAGAACTACGTGCAGATCGCCGCGCACGGCCTGACGCTGTGGGACGTCGCGAAAAGCCGCGTCGAGAAGGATCTCGAACAGTGGCGGCCGATCGTCGAATGGGCCGAGCGTCGCGCGCCGAAAGCGGAGAAGGTCGCCAAGGCGTCTTGATCCTCGAGGGCCGGACGGCGGCGAGGTCGATACACCAGGGTAAAGGAAGAAGGGCCCGATCCGGCGTCGTAACGGATCAGGCCCTTCCTGCATAGCCGACTACGCGGCACCGGCCGTCACGGCGTCCGGAGCGCCGCGGCAGCGACCCGGCGCGTCGCAACGCGCCGGCCGCCGCTTGAATCAGGTCCAGTTCTGCGTCGGCACGTGATCGCGGTGGCCCTTGATCTTGTTGCCTTCGTCGATGAACACGAGCTTCGGCTTCCAGCCGGCCTGCAGCTCGGCTTCATCGACCATCGCGAACGCCGCGATGATCACGAGGTCGCCGAGTTGCGCGCGGCGCGCGGCCGAGCCGTTCAGCGAAATCATCCCGCTGCCGCGCTCGCCCTTGATCGCGTACGTCGAGAAGCGCTCGCCGTTGTTGATGTTCCAGATGTCGATGCGTTCGTTCTCGATGAGGCCGGCCGCTTCGAGCAGGTCTTCGTCGATCGCGCACGAGCCTTCGTAATGCAGCTCGCAGTGCGTGACGGCCGCGCGGTGGATCTTCGATTTGAGCATATGGCGCTGCATGGTATCTCCGTGATGCGTGAGAGGCGAGGGCGGGCGGCCCGTCAGATTTCCAGGTTGTCGATCAGGCGCGTCGCGCCGAGCTTCGCGGCCGCGAGCACGACGAGCGGCTCGCCGGCTTCGAGTTCGGCGGCGCTCGGCGCGATCAGGTTCGCGCGGCGGCGGATCGAGATGTAGTCGGGCGCCCAGCCGCGCTCGGCCAGGTGCGTGCGCGCGGTCTGCTCGAGCTTGCCGAGGTCGTGTTCGCCGCCGAGCACGCCGTCGCGCACGCGCTGCAGCGTCTTCGCGAGTTCGGGCGCTTCCTTGCGCTCGTCGGTCGTCAGGTAGCGGTTGCGCGACGACAGCGCGAGGCCGTCCGCGTCGCGCACGGTCTCGGCCGCGATGATCTCGACCGGCAGCGCGAGCTGCTGGCACATCCGGCGCACGATCATCAACTGCTGGTAATCCTTCTTGCCGAACACCGCGACGCGCGGCTGCACGCAGGACATCAGCTTCGCGACGACCGTGCACACACCGGTGAAGAAGCCCGGGCGGAACTCGCCCTCGAGGATCCCGCCGAGATCGTCGGGCGGCAGCACGCGGTACTCCTGCGGCTCCGGATACATGTCGCGCTCGGTCGGCGCGAACAGCACGTAGACGTTTTCCTTCTGCAGCTTCTCGATGTCGTCCTGGAGCGTGCGCGGATATTTGTCGAAATCCTCGTTCGGGCCGAACTGCAGCCGGTTGACGAAGATGCTCGCCACGACCGGGTCGCCGTGCTGGCGCGCGAGGCGCATCAACGACAGGTGACCTTCGTGCAGGTTGCCCATCGTCGGCACGAACGCCGTGCGGTTCTGGCCGCGCAACTGGTCGCGCAGTTCCTGGATCGAGCTGATGACTTTCATGATCGGGTAGCGGGTTCCTCGCGCAGGCGCGCGTTGGCGCCGCAACAGCGGCGTCGGGGTCGAAGCGGAGAACGCCGGCGCGCGGGCGGCGCATCGGGCGTCGGCGGATTGTAGAGGATTTGGCCGCCGGACGCATCGAAAAAAGTACGATCGTTCACTTTTTATTCGGGCGCACCGCGAGCGAGCCGCGCGGCTAGGCCCGGCGGCGGGATGCGGTGTGTTTCGGTGTGTGGGGGGGGACGCGGGCGCGGCGGCGCGCGTTACGCGGGCAGGTACGCGAGGCGCACGTAGATCGGCGCGAACGGTTCGGCCTGCGTGATCTCGACCAGCGATTCGCGCGCGAGTTCGAGCATCGCGATGAAGTTCACGACGACGACCGGCACGCCGCGCGACGTGTCGAACAGGTCGGCGAACTCCATGAAGCGTGCGTTCTGCAGCCGTCGCAGGATCAGGCTCATGTGTTCGCGCACCGACAGCTCCTCGCGGGAGATCTTGTGGTGCTGGACGAGCTTCGCGCGCTTGAGCACGTCGGCCCACGCGGCGCGCAGGTCGTCCGAATCGACGTCCGGGAAGCGCGGCGTGATGCTCTGCTCGATGTAGACCTCGGCGCGCAGGAAGTCGCGGCCGAGTTGCGGCAACTGGTCGAGGCGTTGCGCGGCGAGCTTCATCTGCTCGTATTCGAGCAAGCGGCGCACGAGTTCCGCGCGTGGATCCTCGGCTTCCTCGCCGGTATCGGCCTTCTTGACCGGCAGCAGCATCCGCGATTTGATCTCGATCAGCATCGCGGCCATCAGCAGGTATTCGGCCGCAAGCTCGAGATTCGACGTGCGGATCTGGTCGACGTAGCCCAGATATTGCGCGGTGACCTGCGCCATCGGGATGTCGAGCACGTTGAAGTTCTGCTTGCGGATCAGGTACAGCAGCAGGTCGAGCGGGCCTTCGAACGTCTCGAGGAACACCTCGAGCGCATCGGGCGGGATGTAGAGATCCTGCGGCAGCTTGAAGAGCGGCTCGCCGTACAGACGTGCGAACGCCGCGACACCGTCGACCGTGTCGGGCGTCGAATCGGCGCCCGCGGGAGCGGCGATCGCGTCGTCCTGCCGGGCGGCGCTGGCCTCGTCGGCGGCGCTCACGTCGTCAGAAGTTCTGGTAGTAGACGTAGGACGTTTGCTTCACGCGCGATTCCTGCTGCTCGGCGCGCTCGTCGAGGTCGATCGGCTGCTTGTCCCACAGCAGCGAACGGCCCTTGCGCTGCTCTTCTTCGAGCGTCGGCTTTTGTTGCTTGAGCTGGTTCAGGAATTGCGTGACGTCGGACTGGTACGGCATGGCTTGGCTTTCCGTTTCGGGCGGCGCACGATGCGCCGGGTTCGCGATGGCGGGATTTTACCGCATCGCGGGGAACAGCCGGCGGCAATCGCGCGTCGAATCCGCTGGCCGACACCCGCGGCGCGTTCGGCCGGCCCCGCGCGCGTCGCGTTGCGTCCAGGCGTCAAAGCGGCGCCCGTGCGGGCAGCGCCGCCACCCTGTGGTCAAATACGGGGTTTTCCACAAAATCAGCAACCGAGGACGAGGTCATATTTGGCGGGTCAGGTGAACCAGCAGGCACATACGGCGCATGAGGCGAACCCGCGCGCGGCGCGTCACCGCGGTCGTCGCGCACGGCGCGCACGGCGCGGCGCCGGTGCGGCGGCCCGGGCGGCCCTCGCGGGCTGTCTCGCCGCGTGCTTCGTGCTGCCGGCGTATGCGAAGTACGACGTCGAAATCGACTCGCCGCGCGCGATCCGCAAGCTCCTCGAGGCCCATCTCGACATCGCGCGCTTCGCCAAGCGCGACGACATCAGCGACGACCAGTTCGACTTTCTCGTGACCGCCACGCCGCAGCAGGTGCGCGACCTGACCGCGACGGCCGGCTATTTCTCGCCGGTCGTGCGCACCGACGTGCGCACGCGCAACGGCAAGCGCGACGTGCGCGTCGCGGTCGATCCGGGGCCGCAGACCGTCGTGTCGACGGTCGACCTGGCGTTCAAGGGCCCGGTCGAGACCGAGGATCCGAAGCAGGAAGCCGCGACGCGCTTCGCGTTCTCGCTGAAGCCGGGCGACCCGTTCACGCAGTCCGACTGGGACGGCGCGAAGGGCGCGGCGCTCAAGCAGTTGCAGTCGCGCCGCTACCTGGGCGCGAAGATCGCGTCGTCGGAAGCGCGCGTCGATCCGCGCACGCAGCGCGCGACGCTGGCCGTCACGTTCGACAGCGGCCCGACTTTCACGATCGGCAAGGTCGACGTCGACGGCGTGCGCCGCTATCCGGAAAAGATCGTCACGAACGTCAATCCGCTGTCGGAAGGCGAGATCTACGACGTGCGGCGGATCACCGAGCTGCAGCGGCAGCTGCAGAACACGCCGTACTACGCGAGCGTCGCCATCGACGTCGGCGACGATACGGCGAAGCCCGAGCGCACGCCCGTGCACGTGAAGGTCAGCGAGTTTCCGTACAACAACATTCGCGGCGGCGTCGGCTACGCGACCGACACGGGCCCGCATGTGCAGGGCTCCTACACGTATCTCGACACGTTCGGCGCCGCGTGGCCGCTCACCGTGTCGGGCCGGCTCGACCAGATCCAGCAGTACGGCCAGGTCCAGCTGTCGATGCCGCCCGGCGAGAAAGGCTGGACCAACAGCGTGCTTGCGTCGTACACGAACACCAACGTGTCCGACACGCGGATCTACAGCGCGCGGGTCGGCGCGCAGCGCACCCGCACCGGTCAGTTCATCGACTACGCGTACTCGCTGATGTTCTACCAGGACCGGCTCGACCAGAACGGCGCCGGCCCGACCACCAGCCGGGCGCTGGTGCCGCAGTGGGCATGGACGCGCCGCAACGTCGACGATCCGCTGTTCCCGCGCTCGGGCAACCTGATCCACGCGGAGGCCGGCTTCGCGATCAAGGGCGTGCTGACGGACCAGACCTTCATCCGCGGTTACGCGCGCGGCCAGCAGTACGTGCCGATCGGCAAGCGCGACCTGTTCGTGTTCCGCGCGGAGCTCGGCGGCGTGTTCACGAGCGGCGGCTCGACCGGCGTGCCGGCGTCGCTGCTGTTTCGCGCGGGCGGCTCGAATTCGGTGCGCGGCTACGGCTACCAGAGCATCGGCAACAGCGTCGACGGCTCCGTGCTGCCGACCAAGTACCTGATGACGGGCACCGCCGAATACCAGCACTGGTTCAACCGCGACTGGGGCGCCGCGACCTTCTTCGACATCGGCACCGCGACCGATGCGTGGGGCGAGAAGGTGTTCTACCCGGGCGTCGGCATCGGCGCGCGCTGGCGCAGCCCCGTCGGCCCGATCAACGTCGACGTCGCGTACGGACTGCGCAACCACAGCGTGCGCCCGTACCTGACGCTCGGTATCGCTTTCTGACCTTGTTGCACGAGCCACGACGAACCGCATGACGAAGGATCCGAACGACACGCCGCCGCCTCACGATCCGGATTCGCCCGAGCGCGCGCCCGACGCGCGGCCGCGCGCGCCGCGCCGCGTGCGTGCGGGCCGGATCGTCGCGTGGACGCTCGTGACGGTCGCGCTGCTCGCCGGGCTGGCGGCCGGGCTCGTGCTGGCTGCGGCGACGACCGAGCGCGGCACGCGGCTCGCGTGGCAGACGGCCGTGCGCGTGCTGGGCGGCCGGCTGGCGGGCACGCTGGAAGGCGGCGCGCTCGCGACGGGCGTGCGGTTGCGCGGTTTCGCGTGGACGAGCCCCGGCGGCACCGGCACCGAAGTGCGGATCGACCGGCTCGACGGCCGCTGGGCGTTGACCCGCGCGCCGTGGCGGCTGTCCGTCGATTACCTTCGCGCGGGCACGATCGACGTGCGGATCGCGCCGGGGCCGTCGACGCCGAGCACGACGCCGCAAGACTTGAGCCTGCCGCTGCAGTTGCGGATCGACGACCTGCGCGTCGATCACCTGGCGATTCACGAAGGCGGGTCGACGACGCAGCTCGACCATCTCGCGCTGAACGGTCGCAGCGACGGCCGTCACCATGAACTTGCGCTCGACGGCGTCGACACGCCGTACGGCGCGCTGACCGCACGCGCGAAGCTCGACGGCGTGAGGCCGTTCGCGCTGACGGGCAACGCGACATACGTGGGCAAGCTCGCGAACGAACCGGTCAACGCGAGCGCGAACGTATCGGGGTCGCTCGAAGCGCTCGTCGCCGACGTCACCGCGAGCGGGATGAAGTTGAATGGGCGCGCGCACGTCGAGGCTGCGCCGTTCGGCGCTGTGCCGCTCACGCGCGCGTCGCTCGCGTTCGATCACGTGAACCCGCAGGCGCTCGCGCCGGGCGCGCCGGCCGCCGATCTCGCGGTGCGCGCGGAGCTGGCGCCCGTGACCGCGCCGGCCGGCGCCGCACCGGCGAAGGGCTTTGCCGTGACCGGCCCGGTGTCGATCGTCAACGCGAAGCCCGGCACGCTCGGCGAGCACCTGCTGCCCGTCGTCGACGCACATGCGACCATCAATCTCGACGCACACGCGCAGCGGATCGACGGCCTCGCGCTGAAACTGATCCGCGACGGCAGCGTGACCGGCAACGGCGCGCTGACCGGCGGCAAGGGCCGCTTCGACCTGAAGGTCGCGAACCTCGACCTCAATGCATTCGTCGCCGAATTGCGGCCGATGCGCCTGGGCGGCCCGCTCGGCGTGACGCTCGCGGGCGACGTGACGACCGTCGACTTCAACCTGAACGATCCGAAGCTCGCGCTCGGCGCACGCGCGAAGGTCGCGCTGACGCAGCAGCAGACGGTGCTGACCGATGCGCGCGTGACGGCGGGCAAGGGCCGTATCGACCTGACCGGCGTGTTCCGTCACGACGCGCATTCGAGCTACGACGCGAAGGCGACGCTGACCGCGTTCGATCCGCTGCTGCTCGCCGCGATGCGCGCGCCGGGCACGGGCGGCGGCAAGCCGGCCGCCAAAACGGCGAAGGCGACAGCGAAGGCCCCGGCCCGGCGCGGCGAGACGCGCGTATCGGGCACGCTGACGGCCTCCGGCGCGTTCGCGCCGCAGGTGTCGACGAAGGCGACCTTCAAGCTCGGCGACAGCCTCTACGACGGCGTGCCGCTGACCGGCGCGGGCGTCGTGCAGCTCGTCGGCGCGCGGATCCTGCCGAGCAACGCGAACCTGTCGATCGCGGGCAACCACGTCGATCTGCGCGGCAGTTTCGGCGCGCCGGGCGACCGGCTGCGCTTCGTCGTCGACGCGCCCGAGCTCGACCGGCTCGGCTTCGGCGTGCAGGGGCTCGTGCAGGCGCAGGGCGAGCTGACCGGCAGCTTCGCGCATCCGAACGTGACGGGCACCTACAAGGCCCAGCACGTCGTGGTCGGCTCGAACCGGATCGGTGCGGCGCAGGGGCGCGCCGATATCCGCGACGGCGCGCACGGTGCGCTCGTGTTCACGGCCGACGCGACCGACATCGCGCTCGGCTCGCTGCAATTGAAATCGCTGCGCGCGAACCTCGACGGCACGCGCGCGAAGCACACGCTCGACGCGTCGGCGCTCGGGACCGCCGGCGGCCGCGTGATCGACCTGACGCTCGCGGCGAACGGCGGGGTGGTCGAGAATCGCGACGGGATGCGCTGGGACGGCACCGTTACGCGCCTCGCGAACCGCGGCACGCCGTCGGTGGCGCTGCAGGCGCCGCTTGCCGTGTCGGCCGGCGCCGGCCGCGTGACGCTCGGCGCGACGCGGCTCACGCTCGAAGGCGCGGCGATCGACTTGAAGTCGTTCGTGTTCGATCACGGGCAGATGCGCTCGGCCGGCGCCGTGCGCGGTGCGTCGGTCGCGCGCTTCCTCGAGATCCGCCAGGAGCTGACGGGCCAGCGGCCGCCGGTGCGCACCGACGTCGTGCTCGATGCCGACTGGGATTTCTCGCTCGGCGCGAACGCGACGGGCTACGTGCAGTTGAAGCGGCGCGGTGGCGACGTGACGATCGAGACCGGGCGCGGCATCGCGTCGCTCGGGCTGACCGACCTGTCCGCGCGCGCGAGCTTTGCACCCGGCAACCGGCTCAACGTGGTGGCGCTTGCAAAGGCGAACCGGGTCGGCACGCTCGACGCGAACGTCACCGTGCCGTTCGCGCTGCGCGACGGGGTGTTCGGCGTCGTCGACGACGGCCCGCTGTCGGGCCGCATCGACGCCGACATCCCGTCGCTGAAGTCGACCGGCAACCTGTTCGGGCCGAGCTACCTGCTCGGCGGGCGCGCGGCACTGAAGCTGACGATCGCGGGCACGCCGGTGAAGCCGAACGTGTCGGGCATGCTGACGGGCGACGATCTGTCCGCGACGCTCGTCGACCAGGGCGTGCAGTTGAAGGACGGCATCGTGCGCGTGAAGCTCGCGGAGAACCTCGTCGAATTCCAGCAGGTCGAGTTCCACGGCGGCGACGGCACGCTGCGCGCGATCGGCCGCGTGCGTCTCGACGGCGAGGCGCCGGACCTGACCGCGAGCATCGTCGCGGACAAGCTCGAGCTGTTCGCGGCGCCGGACCGCAAGCTGTCGCTGTCGGGCAAGGCGACCGTCGCGAACGACGGGCCGCGCGGCGCGCTGTCGATCGACGGAAAGTTCGTCGTCGACCGTGCGTTGTTCGACCTGCCGGAGGACGCGGCGCCGCACTTGTCCGACGATGTCGTCGTGGTGCGGCCGGACGGTACCGTGCGCGGCGAGACGCCGACCGGCACGGCGGTCGCGAAGCCGCAGAAGGTCGAGGACAAGCCGGCGCCGTCGCTCGCGCCGCGCGCGAACATCGACATCGGCCTCGGCAACAACTTCCGCTTCAAGGGGCACGGCGCGGATCTGGGGCTGCGCGGCACGATCACCGTGATGAGCGCGCCGGGCGTGCCGCTGCGCGCGGTCGGCAACGTGCGCGTGACGGAAGGGTCGACGTATACGTCGTTCGGCCGCAAGCTCGCGGTCGAGAACGGCTTCTTCACGTTCAACGGCCCCGTGTCGAATCCGGGCGTGAACATCCTCGCGATGCGGCGCAACCAGGAGGTCGAGGCCGGGGTGCAGGTCACCGGCACGATTCAGTCGCCGACGGTCAAGCTCGTGTCCGAGCCGAACGTCACGGACAACGAAAAGCTGTCGTGGCTGCTGTTCGGGCACGGCACCGACCAGGGCAACAACGTCGGCCAGCAGAACGCGATGACCGCGGCGCTCGGGCTGCTTGGCAGCGCGACCGGCAGGCGCGTCGCGCAGAGCATCGGTCTCGACGAGTTCTCGATTGGCCGCAGCGACGTCGGCCTCACCGATGCACAGGTCGTGCAGATCTCGAAGGCGATCAACGAGCGCTTCGTGCTCGGTTACGAGCAAGGGCTGCAATCGGCGAGCAACGCGTTCAAGGCGACGATCAACCTGACGCGCTTCTGGTCGGTGTCCGCGTATGGCGGCACGTTCCAGGGCGTCGACCTGAACTACACGCGGCGCTTCGATCGCTGGTTCAGCCGGCGGTGACGATGCCGCACGCCGGTCGCACCGCCGTCGCGCGGTCCCCGCTACGAACATAAAAAAAGCCCCGCACGCATGGGTGCGGAGCTTTCTCGTGCAAGCGGTCGTGCGTGCGGCTTACTTCACGCGCATGCCGGGCTTCGCGCCGCTGTGCGGCTCGAGGATGTAGAGGCCCGGCTCGGCCTTCTCGTCGGCAGCCGACGCGGCGAGTACCATCCCTTCCGACAGCCCGAACTTCATCTTGCGCGGCGCGAGGTTCGCGACCATCACCGTCAGCTTGCCGACGAGCTGTTCGGGCTGGTACGCGGACTTGATGCCCGAGAACACGTTGCGGGTCTTTTCCTCGCCGACGTCGAGCGTGAGCTGCAGCAGCTTGTCCGAGCCTTCGACGGCCTGGCACGCGACGATCTTCGCGATGCGCAGGTCGACCTTCGCGAAATCGTCGATCGAGATCGGACCGTCGTCGGCACCGTTCGCGGCGGCCGCCTTCGCGTTCGCCTTGGCGTTCTTGCCTTCCTTCGCGGCGCTGGCGGTGGCCGCACCCGCGGCAGCGGCGCCGGTGGCCTCGGCCTGCAGCGAATCGCGGTTCGCGGCGAGCAGTGCGTCGATCTGCTTCGAATCGACCCGCGTCATCAGGTGCTGGTACGCCTTGATCGGCTGCGTGGACGACAGCGGCTTCGCGGCATCGGCCCACGTGAGCGGCGCGATCCCGAAGAAGGCCTCGACGGCTTCCGCCACGCGCGGCATCACCGGCTTCAGCGCGAGCGACAGCAGACGGAACGCCTCGAGGCTCACGCTGCAGGTTTCGTGGAGGGCGACCGCATTGGCCGGATCCTTCGCGAGCTCCCACGGCTTCGCGCCGTCGACATACGCGTTCACTTCGTCGGCGAGTTCCATCGTCTGGCGCAGCGCGCGGCTGTATTCGCGCGCTTCGTAGTGCGCGGCGATCGCGGGAATCGCATCGCGCAGCTTCGCGACGAGCGGATGGTTCATCGCGCTGTCCTGCACGCGGCCGTCGAAGCGCTTGAGCAGGAAGCCGGCCGCGCGGCTCGCGATGTTCACGTACTTGCCGACGAGATCGCTGTTCACGCGCGCCTGGAAGTCGTCGAGGTTCAGGTCGATGTCTTCCATCGTTGCGTTCAGCTTAGCGGCGAAGTAGTAGCGCAGCCATTCCGGGTTCAGGCCGGTGTCGATGTAGCTCTGCGCGGTGATGAACGTGCCGCGCGACTTCGACATCTTCGCGCCGTCGACCGTCAGGAAGCCGTGCGCGAACACGTTGGTCGGCGTGCGATGGCCCGAGAACTCGAGCATCGCCGGCCAGAACAGCGTGTGGAAATACAGGATGTCCTTGCCGATGAAGTGGTACTGCTCGGCGGTCGAGCCCGACCGGATCCACGCGTCGAAGTCGATGCCCTTGCGGTCGCACAGGTTCTTGAAGCTCGCGTAATAACCGACCGGCGCGTCGAGCCACACATAGAAGTACTTGCCGGGCGCGCCCGGGATCTCGAAGCCGAAGTACGGTGCGTCGCGCGAGATGTCCCAGTCGGCGAGCTTCGCTTCACCGGCGTCGCCGAGCCATTCGCGCATCTTGTTCGTAGCTTCCGGTTGCGCGAGGCCGCTGACCCATTCGCGCAGGAACGACTCGCAGCGCGGGTCCGACAGGCGGAAGAAGTAGTGCGTCGACGTCTTGCGCACCGGCGTCGCACCGGACACGACCGAATACGGGTTCAGCAGTTCGGTCGGCAGGTAGGTCGAACCGCACACTTCGCAGTTGTCGCCGTACTGGTCCTTCGCGTGGCACTTCGGGCATTCGCCCTTGATGAAGCGGTCCGGAAGGAACATTTCCTTGACCGGATCGTACGCCTGCTCGATCTCGCGCTCGGCGATCAGGTCGTTGTCCTTCAGCGCGAGGTAGATCTTCTCGCTCAGCACGCGGTTCTCTTCCGAGTCGGTCGAGTAGAAGTTGTCGAACGACACGCCGAAGCTGTCGAAATCGCGCTTGTGCTCGGTCCACACGCGGTCGATCAGCTGCTTCGGCGTGAGGCCTTCCTTCTCCGCGCGCAGCATGACCGGCGTGCCGTGCGTGTCGTCGGCGCCGATGTAGTAGACCTCATGGCCGTGCATTCGCAGCGTCCGCACCCAGATGTCGGTCTGGATGTACTCGACCAGATGGCCGATATGAATCTGGCCGTTGGCGTAGGGCAGTGCGGACGTAACGAGGATCTGGCGGCTGCCTTGCGGCGCCGCGGCCTGCACGGAAGTGAGGTCGGATGCGGACATAGGGTCTGTAGAAGAACGGCGGGAAACGACGGAAACTGCGATTCTAGCAGGGGCGCGGGCAGGTCAGCCGGCGCGGGCGCCATGGACTGGGCGCCGGAGGGGGCGGGGCCGCCGTGACGGCGTGCCCGGCGGCGTGATGCTGCGGCGCAGCACGTAAATTCCGGGCAAAAAAAACCGGGGCGGATACGGCCCCGGAGCAACAACGACAAGAGGAGAATGGTGACGCGCCGGCTGCGCCAGCCGCGTACCGTAAAGACAGACCGCGGGCCGAGACAGAAGTTCGAAATTTTTTTCGATTTGTTACGGGCCCCGCTGGGAGCCTTGTGCGGCGGGGGCGCGCGCCCCCGTTTCCTCCTCTCGCGGCGATGCTTACTGCTGTGCTGCGCGCAGGTAGATCTCGACGCGGCGGTTTTGCGCACGGCCGGCTTCGGTCGCGTTGTCCGCGATCGGGTTCGACGGGCCCATGCCTTGTGCCGACAGGCGGCCGCCGGCGACGCCGCGCTGCACCAGCGCGTTCACGACGCTCTGCGCACGGTTCTGCGACAGCGTCTGGTTCAGCTGTGCCGAGCCCGTGCTGTCCGTGTAGCCGACGATCGATGCCGTCACTTGCGGGTTCTGGTTCAGCGTCGTCGCCAGGTCGTTCAGCAGCGGCGTGAAGGCCGGCGTGATCGCGTACTGGTTCGTCGCGAACGTCACCGAGCTCGGCACGTTCAGCTTCAGCGAGCCGTCCGGCTGCTCGGTCACCTGCGTGCCCGTCTTGGCTGCCGACGGCGCGAGCTTGTTCTTGATCGCTTGCCAGTTGTAGCCCGTCACGCCGCCGACCAGTGCGCCGACGCCCGCGCCGATCGCCGCGCCCTTGCCGCCACCGGCCAGTGCGCCGATACCCGCGCCCAGCGCCGCACCCGTGCCGGTGCCGACGGCCGTATTGTTGCCTTGCTGCGTGGCGCAGCCTGCCAGCAGCGCGCCGGCGAGTGCGAAGACGGACAGGCGAGTCGCGATTTTCATGTTCATCTTGGATTCCTCTCTTGGTTGAACGAGTCGACAACGACGACAAACAACAGTTACGGCTCCCTGCGCGGACGCCCGAAAAAGGAAGGGCGGGCCCGCGCTCGCGGCAGCCGCCGAGGCGGCCGCATGCCCTGTTCGCCAGCGGGGCTGTTCCGGACAGGGCGACGCATCAGCCTCTACAATATAGGCGGTTGTTGGCCGATTTGGCCCCATAGCATGCCGCACGCGAAGATTGCTCCGACGCGCGCGTTCGCGCAATGGCGTGCAACAGATTCTTTCACTTTTCCCGATTTTCGCAGCGTTATTTGATATTTTTTGACGTTTGCGCGAGAGAAAAACGTTTTCACGGAGTTTCGATGAGCATTGACCGGGCACAAGTCGACGCCGCATTGGCGGCTGTCGTCGACCCCAATACCGGCCGTCCGTACGCGGCGAACAAGGGCGTGCGCAATGTCGCGATCGACGGCGACGCCGTGGCGGTCGACGTGGTGCTCGGCTATCCCGCGCGCAGCCAGTACGGCGACGTGCGCGCGCGCATTGAAGACGCGCTGAAAGCCGTGCCGGGTGTGCGCGACGCACGCGTCGCCGTGTCGCAGGAGATCGTCGCGCACACGGTGCAGCGCGGCGTGAAGCTGCTGCCGAACGTGAAGAACATCGTCGCGGTCGCATCGGGCAAGGGCGGCGTGGGCAAGAGCACGACGGCCGTGAACCTGGCGCTCGCGCTCGCCGCGGAAGGCGCGTCGGTCGGCATTCTCGACGCCGACATCTATGGTCCGTCGCTGCCGACCATGCTTGGCATTCACGGCCAGCGCCCCGAGTCGCCGGACAACCAGTCGATGAATCCGCTGGTCGGCCATGGGCTGCAAGCGAATTCGATCGGTTTCCTGATCGAGGAAGACAATCCGATGGTGTGGCGCGGCCCGATGGCGACGTCAGCGCTCGAGCAGCTGCTGCGCCAGACCAACTGGCGCGAGCTCGACTACCTGATCGTCGACATGCCGCCGGGCACGGGCGACATCCAGCTCACGCTCGCGCAGCGTGTGCCGGTGACGGGCGCCGTGATCGTGACGACGCCGCAGGACATCGCGCTGCTCGACGCGAAGAAGGGGCTGAAGATGTTCGAGAAGGTCGGGATTCCGATCCTCGGCATCGTCGAGAACATGAGCATCCACGTCTGCTCGAACTGCGGCCACGAGGAGCACATCTTCGGCGCCGGCGGGGCGGACCGGATGGCGAAGGATTACGGCGTGAACGTGCTCGGCAGCCTGCCGCTCGACATCGCGATCCGCGAGCGCGCCGACAGCGGCACGCCGACGGTCGTGGCCGAGCCGGACGGCGCGCTGGCGCGGCGTTACCGCGACATCGCGCGCGGGGTCGCGCTGGCGATCGCCGAGCGCGCGCGCGACATGACATCGAAGTTCCCGTCGATCGTTGTTCAAAATACGTAAAACCCTTGCGGGGCGGGGCCTCACGCTGTATACGGCGCCGCGAGGCGCGGTATCATGGCGACTTTTCCCGGGTCCCTTTACCCGCCCGGTATGGCCGCCGTGTCGAACGGCCGCCAGCCGGCATGAGGATCGAATGAACCAACGACATCACGGCGTGCACGCCGGCCGCGCGCGGCGCGCGCTGCTGGCCGCCGCCGCGCTGGGCCTGCTGGCCGGCTGTACCTCTTTTTCCTCGTCGCACGAAAAGCGCGCCGATGCGCAACTGCAGCCGTCCGTCGGCTCGCAGGCACGCGGCGCGGTGACGTTCGTCGAACGCCCTGACGGCGTCCAGGTCACATACAACCTGGCCGGCCTGCCGCCGAACAGCGATCACGCGCTGCAGGTGCACGAGCGCGGCGACTGCAATGCGGGCGACGGCTCGAGCGCCGGCCAGGTGTTCGCGCCGGCCGCCGACCGGTTGCGCGCGGGCGCGCGCGTCGCCGGCGATCTCGGCAACATCCATGCGGATGCGAACGGCGTCGCGGCCGGTTTCATCGTCGCACCCGATCTGGCCCTCGACGGCGTGCGCTCTGCGCTGAATCGCGCGGCGCTGGTGCACCGCGACCCGAGCGACCCGGCGTTTCCGCAGCATGGAGCGGGCCCCGCGCTCGCTTGCGGCGTGATCCGTTGACGGCCGCCGCGTGCGCACGCCGATGATCGCGTAAAATGTCCGCCTTCCCCGGCCGCCGCCTTGAACCGGCGGCCGTCGTTTACCGTCACGCAGCGTTTCCTGGCGCCCCGTTATGAGCATCAAGTCCGACAAGTGGATTCGGCGCATGGCCGAAGAGCACAAGATGATCGAGCCGTTCGTGCCCGATCAGGTTCGCGCGTCCGAGGACGGTCGCAGGATCGTCAGCTACGGCACGTCGAGCTACGGCTACGACATCCGCTGCGCGGACGAATTCAAGATCTTCACGAACATCAACTCGACGATCGTCGATCCGAAGAACTTCGACGAGGGTTCGTTTGTCGATTTCAAGGGCGACGTGTGCATCATCCCGCCGAACTCGTTCGCGCTGGCCCGCACCGTCGAATATTTCCGCATCCCGCGCACCGTGCTCACCGTCTGCCTCGGCAAGTCGACGTACGCGCGCTGCGGGATCATCGTCAACGTGACGCCGTTCGAACCCGAGTGGGAAGGCTACGTCACGCTGGAATTCTCGAATACCACGCCGCTGCCCGCGAAGATCTACGCGAACGAAGGTGTCGCGCAGGTGCTGTTCTTCGAAAGCGACGAAGTGTGCGACGTGTCGTACGCCGATCGCGGCGGCAAGTATCAGGGTCAGCGCGGTGTCACGCTGCCGAAAACCTGATCTGGTTGCATAACGTCTCACCAGTTTCCGGGTGACCGCTGCGCGTGACGCGCCGCGGTCGTTCTTTTTGGAGAATCGCCCATGAAGTTTCGTTTCCCCGTCGTCATCATCGACGAAGATTTCCGCTCCGAGAACATCTCGGGCTCCGGCATCCGGGCGTTGGCCGAAGCGATCGAGAAGGAGGGCGTCGAAGTCCTCGGCCTCACGAGCTACGGCGATCTGACGTCGTTCGCGCAGCAGTCGAGCCGCGCGTCGTGCTTCATCCTGTCGATCGACGACGACGAACTCATGCTCGGCGAAACGGGCCCGGACGGCGAGCTGCCCGAACTCGCGACCGCGATCATCGAGCTGCGCGCGTTCGTCACCGAAGTGCGCCGCCGCAACGCGGACATCCCGATCTTCCTGTACGGCGAAACGCGCACGTCGCGCCACTTGCCGAACGACATACTGCGCGAACTGCACGGCTTCATCCACATGTTCGAGGACACGCCGGAGTTCGTCGCGCGCCACATCATCCGCGAGGCGAAGGTCTATCTCGACTCGCTCGCGCCGCCGTTCTTCAAGGAGCTGGTGAAGTACGCGGACGAAGGTTCGTATTCGTGGCACTGCCCGGGCCACTCGGGCGGCGTCGCGTTCCTGAAGAACCCGCTCGGCCAGATGTTCCACCAGTTCTTCGGCGAGAACATGCTGCGCGCCGACGTCTGCAACGCGGTCGACGAACTCGGCCAGCTGCTCGATCACACGGGCCCGGTCGCGGCGTCCGAGCGCAACGCGGCGCGCATCTTCAGCGCGGACCACCTGTTCTTCGTGACCAACGGCACGTCGACGTCGAACAAGATCGTCTGGCATGCGACGGTGGCGCCGGGCGACATCGTGCTGGTCGACCGCAACTGCCACAAGTCGATCCTGCACGCGATCACGATGACGGGCGCGATTCCGGTGTTCCTCACGCCGACGCGCAATCACTTCGGCATCATCGGGCCGATCCCGCGCGATGAATTCAAGCCGGAGAACATCCGCAAGAAGATCGAGGCGAACCCGTTCGCGCGCGAGGCGCTGCGCGAGAACCCGGACATGAAGCCGCGGATCCTGACGATCACGCAGAGCACGTACGACGGCGTCGTCTACAACGTCGAGATGATCAAGGACCTGCTCGGCGACCTGCTCGACACGCTGCACTTCGACGAAGCGTGGCTGCCGCATGCGACCTTCCACGATTTCTACCGCGACATGCACGCGATCGGCGACGGCCGTCCGCGCACGGGCGCGCTCGTGTTCGCGACGCACTCGACGCACAAGCTGCTCGCGGGCATCTCGCAGGCGTCGCAGATCGTCGTGCAGGATTCGGAGAACCGCACGTTCGACAAGCACCGCTTCAACGAGGCGTACCTGATGCACACGTCGACGAGCCCGCAGTACGCGATCATCGCGTCGTGCGACGTCGCGGCCGCGATGATGGAGCCGCCGGGCGGCACCGCGCTCGTCGAGGAATCGATCGCCGAGGCGATCGACTTCCGCCGCGCGATGCGCAAGGTCGACGCCGAATACGGCGACGACTGGTTCTTCAGCGTGTGGGGCCCGGACGACCTGTCGGAAGAAGGCATCGGCTCGCGCGAGGACTGGATGCTGAAGCCGAACGACCACTGGCACGGCTTCGGCCCGCTGGCGGAAGGCTTCAACATGCTCGACCCGATCAAGGCGACGATCATCACGCCGGGGCT
Organism: Burkholderia sp. AW49-1; assembly: GCF_053427845.1. Taxonomy (NCBI): domain Bacteria; kingdom Pseudomonadati; phylum Pseudomonadota; class Betaproteobacteria; order Burkholderiales; family Burkholderiaceae; genus Burkholderia; species Burkholderia sp. AW49-1. The sequence goes on from NZ_JBSAXF010000022.1 coordinate 54,942, forward strand.
CGACGTCGACGGCGAGTTCGGCGAGACGGGCATTCCGGCCGCGATCGTCACGAAGTACCTGGCGGAGCACGGGATCATCGTCGAGAAGACGGGCCTGTACTCGTTCTTCATCATGTTCACGATCGGCATCACGAAGGGCCGCTGGAACTCGATGGTCACCGAACTGCAGCAGTTCAAGGACGACTACGACAACAACCAGCCGCTGTGGCGCGTGCTGCCGGAATTCGTCGCGCAGCATCCGCGCTACGAGCGCGTCGGCCTGCGCGACCTGTGCACGCAGATCCACGACGTGTACCGCGCGAACGACATCGCGCGCCTGACGACGGAAATGTACCTGTCGGACATGGAGCCGGCGATGAAGCCGTCGGACGCGTTCGCGAAGCTCGCGCACCGCAAGATCGACCGTGTGCCGCTCGACGAGCTCGAAGGCCGCGTGACGAGCATCCTGCTCACGCCGTACCCGCCGGGCATTCCGCTGCTGATTCCGGGCGAGCGCTTCAACAAGACGATCGTGAACTACCTGCGGTTCGCGCGCGACTTCAACGAGCGCTTCCCGGGCTTCCACACCGACATCCACGGCCTCGTCGCGGAAGAGGTGAACGGGCGCGTCGAGTACTTCGTCGATTGCGTGCGCGACTGATGGCGGCGCAAGGACGAATCCGGACGATGCGCGCGGCGCTGGCCGCGCTCGTCGTTTGGGCAGGCTGGTCGGCAGGGCCGGCAGGGCTGAACGTCGCGCATGCTGAAGTGGCGGCGGCCGACCCGATCGACGTCGCGATGCGGCAGTGTCTCGCGCGGCGCGACCGGTCGTCGACGGCCGGCCAGATCCAGTGCATGGGCGAAGCGCAGCAGCAGTGGCAGGCGGTGATGGACGGCGCGTACCAGCGCCTGTCGAACGACGCGCCGGCCGACGCGAAGCGAGGCTGGCAGGACAGCCAGCGCCGCTGGGTCACGTGGCGCAAGGATGAAGTTCATCTGCTGAAGGCGGTGTACGACACGACGCGCGGGACCGCTTACGCGATGTCGAGCGCCGACATGCAGTTGCAGCCCGTGCGCGATCGCGCATTGGCGCTGCGCGCGGCGGCCGACCGCTATGCGCCGCCTGCCACCGTGCCGGTCGCGGCCACGAGCGGTGCGCAAGGCGACACCCAGGGCGGGGCGGGCGCGGCGCCGGGCACTGCGGTGGCGGCCACCGGCAAGTCGGCGAACGCGCCGCGCGACCCGGCGATACGCCGCGTGCGGCCGTGCGTGCAGGATGCCGCGTGCGAGCACGCGCTGTTCGATTTGAACCGCTATTACCAGAAGCTGCGTCGCAAGATGCCCGCGCATTCGGCCGCGACGCTCGTGCGCGCGCAACGCGCGTGGGTCGCGTTCAGCGATGCGACGGCGCCGCTCGTCGGCGAGGACGGACGCGTCGACCTGATCGGCGCGCGCATCGCGACGATGAAGCGCCTGTCGGAAACGGCCGGCAACAACTGACGTCCCGCGCGCGGCGCCTATGCGGGTTGCTGCGTGTCCAGCCGGCCGAACCACGACGGCACGAGCGCGACCGCATCGTCGAGCGACGCGAGCACGTGCAGGCTCAGCGCGACGATCTCGGGCGTCGGTGCCTTCAGGTCGGGCACGGTGACGACCGATGCACCCGCGCCGGCGGCCGACTGCGCGCCGAAGTCGCTGTCCTCGAACGCGACGCACGCGTGCGCCGGCACGCCGAGGCGTTCGGCCGCGAGCCGGTACACGGCCGGGTCGGGCTTGCCGCGCGCGACTTCGTCGCCGCCCGCGATCGCGCGGAAGAACGGCAGCACGCCGACCGCATCGAGGCGCGCACGGATCACGTCGCGCGCGGACGACGATGCGACCGCGCACGGGATGCCGGCCTGCGCGAGCGTCTCGAGCAGCGCCAGTGCGCCCGACTTCAGCGGAAATTTCGGATGAGGTTCGGGCGCGGCGAGCCGTTCGCGCACGAGGGTGCGCACGGCGTCGAACGTGTCGGTGTCGCCGATCAGCCGCGCGAGAATGACCTGGCCCTCGGCGAACGAGCGGCCGACGATCTGCAGGTAGTCGATCTCGGTCAGCACGACGCCGTGTGCGGTCGACACGTCGATCCACGTGTTCATGATGGTCCGCTCGGAATCGACGAGCAGGCCGTCCATGTCGAAGAGCGCGGCGGAGAAGGTCATCGGCGGCATCCGGGAAGCGGGAAGGGCGTCGGGCGACGCGAGGGCCGCCCGAGTGAAAGACGGACGCCGAAGGCGCCCGTCCGTGCCGGCTGGCTTACTCGCCGAGCGCGGCGCGAGCGGCCTTGATCGCCGCACGCACTTGATCGGGCGCGGTGCCGCCCGGGTGGTTGCGGCTCGCGACCGAACCTTCGAGCGTCAGGTAGCCGAACACGTCGTCGCCGATCAGGTGCGCGACGTTCGGCAGTTCCTGCTTCATTTCGTCGAGCGTCAGGTCGGCGAGGTCGATCCCGCGATCGTCGCAGATCCGCACCGCGTGCGCGACGGCTTCGTGCGCATCGCGGAACGGCAGCCCGCGCTTCACGAGATAGTCGGCGAGGTCGGTGGCGGTCGAGAAGCCCTGCAGCGCGGCCGCGCGCATCGCGTCCGGCTTCACCGTGATGCCGGCGACCATCTCGGCGAAGATCCGCAGCGTGTCGGCGACGGTGTCGACCGTGTCGAACAGCGGTTCCTTGTCTTCCTGGTTGTCCTTGTTGTACGCGAGCGGCTGGCCCTTCATCAGCGTGAGGAGCGCCATCAGGTGGCCGTTCACGCGGCCCGTCTTGCCGCGCGCGAGCTCGGGCACGTCCGGATTCTTCTTCTGCGGCATGATCGAGCTGCCGGTGCAGAAGCGGTCGGCGATGTCGATGAAGCCGACGCGCGGGCTCATCCACAGCACGAGTTCCTCGGAGAAACGCGACACGTGCGTCATCACGAGCGCGGAGGCCGCCGTGAATTCGATCGCGAAGTCGCGATCCGACACCGCGTCGAGCGAGTTCGCGCAGATGCCGTCGAAGCCGAGCGTCTTCGCCACGGCGTGACGGTCGATCGGATAGCTGGTGCCGGCGAGCGCGGCCGCGCCGAGCGGCAGGCGGTTCACGCGGGTGCGGCAGTCGCGCATGCGCTCGGCGTCGCGCGTGAACATCTCGACGTACGCGAGCAGGTGGTGGCCGAAGGTCACTGGTTGCGCGACCTGCAGGTGCGTGAAACCGGGCATGATCGTATCCGCGTTCTTTTCAGCGAGGTCGATCAGCGCGCCGCGCAGGTCGTTCAGGAGGCCGCCGATGCGGTCGATCTCGCCGCGCAGCCACAGACGGATGTCGGTCGCGACCTGGTCGTTGCGCGAGCGGCCGGTGTGCAGGCGCTTGCCGGCGTCGCCGATCAGCGCGGTCAGGCGCGCCTCGATGTTCAGGTGGACGTCCTCGAGATCCAGCTGCCATTCGAATTCGCCGCGCTCGATCTCGCCCTTGATCTGCGTCATCCCGCGTTCGATGGCGGCCAGGTCGTCGGCGCTGATGATCTTCTGCGCCGCGAGCATGCTCGCGTGCGCGAGCGAGCCGGCGATGTCGACGAGCGCGAGGCGCTTGTCGAAAAACACCGACGACGTGTAGCGCTTGACCAGCTCCGACATCGGTTCCGAGAAGCGGGCCGACCAGGCCTCGCCCTTTTTGTGCAGTTGGGACGTCATGGCGATTCTTCGAAGGGGAGTTGGGCGGCGTGCGCCGCCGAGGGAATCCCGCAATTCTAGCATTCGCGGGGCCGGCGGCCGGCGTGCGCGTCGGCCGCGAACGGGCGCGGATTACCGGGGGCCGCAGGCCAGCGGTCCGATGCGCGGCAGCGTGCCGTCGTCCGGGCGCCGGTACGCGAATTCGACGGCGCAGTCGCGGCCGCCGCCCGAGATTTCGAGGCGATTGTTCGCGCCGAGGCCGTCGACGAAGGTCAGGCCGTCGTAGCCGACGATCGTGCGCTGGCCGCTTTCGACGTGGCGAACCTCGAGCCCGGGCGGCAGCGGCGTGCCGTCCGGCGCGCGCAGCGCGATCGACGCGGCGCTGTAGCGCGTCACCGCGAAGTGCGCGAGCACGCCGGAACGCGCCTGCGGCACGACTTCGAGCGTCGTGTCGGCGATCCGCGCGTCGGCGGGCAGCGCGGTGCCGTCGATCGCGACGCGATTGCTCTGGTACGCATTCAGGTCGGGCACGAGCAGGTGGCCGGCCCGGTCGGTCTCGCCGATCAGCCGGTTCTGATGCAGCACGGGGACGCGTCCGGTGTCGGTCGAGACGAGCGCGAAACCGTCGTCGACGCGGCGCGCGGTCATCAGCCGGCCGTCCATCAGCACGAACGCTCCGGTGACGTCGACCGACGCGTTGCCGCGTCCGTCGAACGATTGCGCGAGCAGCGTGACCTGGCGTCGGCGCTGACCGCGAGCGGCTCGATCAGTGCGCGATGCACGAACGGCGATGCATTCCAGATTGCGTTGAACGGCGGCGCCAGCGGCAGTGTCACTGCACGCACGATGCAGCGCACGGGCGGCGGTTCGGTCAGCTATCAGCTCTGTCAGGACAGCGCTTTCACGCAACCGTGGGGTGACGGCACCGGCGGCACGACGATGGCGACCGGAACCGGGAGCGGGTTCGCGCAGGCGATCACGATATACGGCCGCGTACCCGCGCAGACGACACCGGCGCCCGGCAACTACAGCGACACCATTACCGCGACGATCACCTTCTGAGCCGCGTCAATCGCGCACGAGCACGACCAGCTTCAGGTCCTCGCGATGCGCGGGCTTCAGCGTGATCTGCTGGTACACGAGGCGGCCGTCGGCCGGATGGTCGAATTCGCGCAGGCCGCCTTCGCGCTCGAACACGTCCTGCGACGCCCAATACTGCGCGAAGGCATCGCTGCCGGCCATCAATGCGTCGATCAGCGCGCGGGTCGGCGCATCGGCGAGGTGGCGGATCGAGTCGGCGCGGAATTCGGCCGCGAGCCGGCGCGCGCGGGTTTCCCAGTCGACGATCAGCGTGCGCGCGGCCGGCGCCATGAACGTGAAGCGCAGCAGGTTGCGGTCGTGTTCGCCGTCGAGCCAGCCCGTGAACAGCGCGGCGGCCGGTGCATTCCATGCGAGCGCGTTCCATTGCCGGTCGAGCACGTAGGCGGGCGTGGCGATCGCGGCGACGGTTGCCGCGAGCGTCGGCGGCAGGTCGCCGGCCGCGACGTCGGGCTCGGCCGGATCGCGCTGCGCGGCCAGTTCGAACAAGTACGCGCGTTCGGCCTTCGACAACTGCAGTGCGACGGCGATCCGCGCGAGCGCATCTGCCGACGCCGACACCGGGCGGCCCTGTTCGATCCACGTGTACCAGGTCGGGCTGACGCCACACAGCTGCGCGACTTCCTCGCGCCGTAGCCCTGGCGTGCGGCGGCGCGGGCCGGGCGGCAGGCCGACGGCCTGCGGCGACAGCCGTTCGCGGTGCGCGCGGATGAATTCGCCGAGTGCGCGGGCGGGCGTCGCGTCGAGGGGCGGGGTGGGGGGGGAGGACGGCAGGTTCATGCGGACACGGCTGAAAAGGGGCGCCGAAGGCGCGACAAGGATCAGGCAGGTGCAACGAATACCAGAATAACTGCTTAACTTGTACTGGTACAAGCGCGGCCCTATTGTAGCGATTCGCGCGCTGACAGGCAGCAAGCGCCCCACCCAAAGAAGGAGCGAACGATGAAACACCACGACCAGGTCGCCGACGCATTCGGCACGACGGCCGCCGCCTACCTGACGAGCACGGTCCACGCGACGGGCGCCGATCTGCAGGCGCTGGCCGACGCCGTGCGCGCGACGCCCGACGCCGCGGCGCTCGATCTCGGTTGCGGTGCGGGCCACGCGAGCTTCGCGGTCGCGCCGCACGTGCGCGAGGTGGTCGCATACGATCTCGCGGCGCCGATGCTCGCGACCGTCGACGCCGCCGCGCGCGAGCGCGGGCTCGCGAACATCCGCACGCAGCAGGGGCCGGCCGAACGGCTGCCGTTCGAAGCCGGCACGTTCGACTGGGTGGTCAGCCGGATGAGCGCGCACCACTGGCACGACGTGCGCGCGGCGCTCGCCGAGGTGCGTCGCGTGCTGAAGCCGGGCGGCCGCGTGCTGATGATCGACATCGCCGGCAACGACCATCCGCTGCTCGACACCTATCTGCAGGCCGCCGAAGTGCTGCGCGACGCGTCGCACGTGCGCGACTACCGTGCCGACGAATGGCTCGCGATGTTCCGCGACGCCGGGTTCGATGCGCACGTGCAGAGCCGCTGGCGCCTCCCGATCGATTTCGATACATGGGTCGAGCGGATCCGCACGCCGGCCGACAGCGTCGCGGGCATCCGCGCGCTGTGGGCGCATGCGCCCGACGAGGTGCGCGGCTACTACGCGGTGCGGACGGACGGCTCGTTCGAGCACGACGCGCTGCTGATCGACGCGCAATGAGCGTCTGAGGCGATACGGCGGCCGGCGCCGCCGTGCCGCTCCATGAAAAAAAGCCGCGATACGCACGTTGGCGTATCGCGGCTTTCGTTTTGCGGCTTTCGCTTCGCGATGCCGGCGCGGCGCGGGGCAGGCCCGCGCCGCGCACGGATCAGCCCGTATTGCGCAGGCCGGCCGCGATCCCGTTGATGGTCAGGTGAATCCCGCGGCGCAGCCGCGCGTTCGTGTCGCCCGCGCGGTGACGCTTGATCAGCTCGACCTGCAGGTGATTCAGCGGATCGAGATACGGGAAGCGGTTCTTGATCGAGCGCGCGAGCAGCGGGTTGGTCGCGAGGCGGCCAGCGTGCCCGGTGATTTCCGCGAGCGCCTGCGACGTGCGCTCCCATTCCGCGACGATCCGCTCGAACACGTGCTTGCGCAGCTTGCGGTCGGCGACCAACTGCGCATAGCGCGACGCGACCGCGAGATCGGTCTTCGCGAGCACCATGTCCATGTTCGACAGCAGGTTCGCGAAGAACGGCCACGTCTTGTTCATCTTCTTCAGCAGCGCGACGCGCTTCGTGCGTTCGGCCGCGTCCTGCGCACCGTCGAGATACGCACTCACCGCGCTGCCGAAGCCGTACCAGCCCGTCAGCAGCAGCCGGCACTGGCCCCACGAGAAGCCCCACGGAATCGCGCGCAAGTCTTCGATCCTGCGGTGCTTCGGATCCTGCAGCTTGCGCGAGGCCGGGCGGCTGCCGATGTTCAGCTCGGCGATTTCGGTGATCGGCGTCGACGAGAAGAAGTAGTCGGTGAAACCGGGCGTTTCATAGACCAGCGCGCGATACGACGCCATCGCGGCGTCGGACAGCGTCTGCATCACGGCTTCGAACGCGGGCAGCTGGGCGGGCGCGTTCGATTGCGGCAGCAGCGACGCCTCGAGCGTCGCGGCGACCACCGTCTCGAGATTGCGCCGGCCGATCTCGGGGTTCGCGAACTTGCTCGCGATCACCTCGCCCTGTTCGGTCAGGCGGATCTGGCCGTTCACGGTGCCCGGCGGCTGCGACAGGATCGCCTGGTAGGTCGGGCCGCCTCCGCGACCGACCGTGCCGCCGCGGCCATGGAACAGCCGCAGCGTGATCTTGCGTTCGCGGAACAGGTCGACGAGCGCAAGCTCCGCGCGGTACAGCTCCCAGTTCGACGTCAGGAAGCCGCCGTCCTTGTTGCTGTCCGAGTAGCCGAGCATCACTTCCTGCTCGGCGCCCTGGTGCGCGATCAGCGCGTCGATGCCCGGCAGTGCGAAGTATTCGCGCATGATGCGCGCGGCGTCGCGCAGGTCGGGAATCGTCTCGAACAGCGGAATCACCATCAGGCCGTTGCGCGCGCTGTCGTGAGCGGCGCCGAACGCGCCTTCGAGCAGCCCGGTTTCCTTCTGCAGCAGCAGGACTTCGACGAGGTCGCTGACCGTCTCGGTGTGCGAAATGATGTAGTTGCGTACCGCGCGCGGACCGAACTGCGCACGCACCTCGCGTGCCTTCTCGAACACGCCCAGCTCGCTCTGCGCGAGCGCCGAGTATTCGATGTACGGCGAGCGCAGCGGGCGCGGATCGGCAAGCGCGGCAAGCAGCGCGATCAGCTTGTCGTCCTCGGAGAGCGACGCGTAGTCTGCGTGCACGCCGGCACGCGCGAACAGCTCGGCGACCACGGCTTCGTGGATGTCGGAGCTCTGGCGCAAGTCGATGCTCGCGAGATGGAAGCCGAACACCTCGGCCGCGCGCACGAGCGGTGCGAGGCGCGGCGCGGCGAGCGACGTGCCGTGATGTTCGTCGAGCGAGGCGGTCAGCACCTTCAGGTCGGCGACGAAGGCTTCGGAATCGGCATACGGCACCGCACGCACCGGCGGCGCGCCGCGGCCGGCGCTGCGCACGGGCACCGTGCCTTCGCCGAGTCGTACGCGCGCGCTTGCGGCGAGCCGCGTGTAGATGCCGATCAGCGCACGGCGATACGGTTCGTCGACACGGTGCGGTGACTGGTCCGGCGACGCGGCCGCGAGCGCTTTCACCGCGTCGTTCGCGCCGACCAGCAGGTTCGACACCGACAGCTCGGCCCCGAGCTTGTGCACCTGTTCCAGATAGTGTTCGAGAATCACCGCGGCCTGACGGTTGATCGCTTCCTCGAGCGTCGGGGCGGTCACGTTCGGATTGCCGTCGCGGTCGCCGCCGATCCAGCTGCCCATCTGGAAGAAGGCGGGCACGCGCGCGGACAGGCCGTGCTCGGCGAGCGCGGCCTCGATGTCGCCGTACAGCGCGGGCAGCTCGTCAAGGAACGTCGCGCGATAGTACGACAGCGCGTTCTCGATCTCGTCGCCGACCGTCAGGCGCGCGTCGCGCAGCATGCGGGTCTGCCACAGCGCGGTCACGCGCGCGCGCAGCATCGATTCGTTGTACGAGCGTTCGCGGGCGGTCAGCGGCTGGTCGCGCTCGGCGAGCAGGCGCGCGATGTCGTGCTGCGCGTCGAGGATGCTCTTGCGCTGCACTTCGGTCGGGTGCGCGGTCAGCACCGGGACGATCAGTGCATCGTCGAAGAAGCGCTGCAGCAGGCGCTTCGACGCGTTGCCGGTCGTCTTCAGCTGCTCGAGCGCGTACGCGACGGTGCCGGGCTGTGCCGCGGAGCCGGCCAGCGCGTGGATGCGGCGGCGGCGGTTGTGATGGCGGTCTTCCGCGATGTTCGCCAGATGCGAGAAGTAGCTGAACGCGCGCACGACACTCACCGTCTGCTCCGGCGTCAGCTTGCGCAGCTTCTTCTCCAGCGTTTGCGCGGCCTCGCTGTCGTCCTCGCGGCGAAACTTCACCGCCGTCTGGCGAATGGTCTCGACGACGTCGAACACGGTGTCGCCTTCCTGTTCGCGCACCACGTCGCCGAGCAGGCGGCCGAGGTAGCGAATGTCCTCGAACAGCGGGCCGTCCTTGTCCTCGCGCGTGCGGGCGCCGGGCTTCGTCGCGCCGGCCTTGCCGTTAGCCGGGCCGGCGGTCTTGATCGCGCGTTTTGTCTGACGTATCGGGTCTTTCGGTTTCGTTGCCGTTTTCGCACGGCCGTTCGCGGCGGTGGCGATGGAGCCCGTCTGGGCGTCGGAGGAGGGCAAGGCAGCATTGCGGCGCGTCGTACGCGCCGATCCGGAAGACTTCACGATGGGTTTCCTTGGGAAAGCTCGAGTCAAAAGGGACTGCGGGGACTGCGGAAACTACGGGAACTGCGGTCAAGCAACCAGCTACGTGCGGCACATCCGCGCATCGGTGTGGCCGCCGGCGCCGAAGCGCGGCGGGCGCAGCCGCCGGGCCCGGGCGGGCCGGGGCGTGCGTGCTACCATTGTTCGATCTTCAATCCCGTCCTTCGATTGTTCCTGCAATGAATTCCGAGATCTCTTCGGCCGGGCCGCGGTCGGCACAAGCCCCCGCGACGCTGACGATTGCTTCGCGCGAGAGTCGCCTGGCGATGTGGCAAGCCGAACATGTGCGTGATGCGCTGCGCAAATTATATCCAGCTTGTGACGTGAAAATCCTCGGGATGACGACCCGTGGCGATCAGATTCTCGACCGCACGCTGTCGAAGGTCGGCGGCAAGGGCCTGTTCGTGAAGGAACTGGAGAGTGCGCTCGCCGACGGCCGTGCCGACCTGGCCGTGCATTCGCTGAAGGACGTGCCGATGGCGCTTCCCGACGGCTTCGCGCTCGCCGCGATCATGGAGCGCGAGGATCCGCGCGACGCGTTCGTGTCGAACGACTACGCGTCGCTCGACGCGCTGCCGGCCGGCGCGGTCGTCGGCACGTCGAGCCTGCGCCGCGAGGCGATGCTGCGCGCGCGTTATCCGCACCTGAACGTACTGCCGCTGCGCGGCAACCTCGACACGCGCCTGTCGAAGCTCGATCGCGGCGACTATGCGGCGATCATTCTCGCGGCCGCGGGCCTGAAGCGCCTTGGCCTCGAAGCGCGAATCCGCGCGCTGATCGGCGTCGAGGACAGCCCGCCGGCCGCCGGCCAGGGCGCGCTCGGCATCGAAATCGCCGCGCATCGCACGGACGTCGCCGGATGGCTCGCACCGCTGCACGACCCGCGGACCGCGCTCGCGGTCGAGGCCGAGCGAATGGTGTCGCGCGCGCTCGGCGGCAGCTGCGAGGTGCCGCTCGCCGCCCACGCGGTGTGGCGCGCGGGCGAGCTGTACCTGACGGGCCGCGTGTCGACGACCGACGGACAGCGCGTGCTGACCGCGGAGGAGTGCGGTGCCGTCATGACCGTCGCCGATGCGCTCGCGCTCGGTCGCGCGGTGTCCGACGAGCTCGAGGCGCAGGGCGCACGCGACATCGTCAACGCACTGCTCGCCGGCTCGCAGGCCGGCAAGGGCGACGCCTGATGGCGGGCGGCGCGCGCGCGTTCACCGCCGTCCTGACACGCCCGGACGGTCAGTCGGCCGCGCTTGCGGCCCAACTGGCCGAGGCCGGTTGCGACGTGCTCGAATTCCCGCTGATCGACATCGCGCCGGTCGACGATCCGGCGCCGCTCGACGCCGCGTTCGCGGCGCTTGAGCGTTACGCGCTCGTGATCTTCGTGTCGCCGAACGCGATCGACCGCGCGCTCGCGCAGTACGGCGCGATCTGGCCGAATGCGCTGCCGGTCGGCGTCGTCGGCCCCGGCAGCGTCGCGGCGCTCGAGCGCCACGGCATCACTGCGCCCGCGCATCGCGTGATCGCGCCGCAGGCGCCCGCCGATGGCGGCGTCCCGCATTACGATTCGGAAAGCCTGTTCGCGAGCATCGAGGCCGCGTTCGGCGGCGCGCACGCGCTCGCCGGCCAGCACGTGCTGATCGTGCGCGGCGACGGCGGCCGCGAATGGCTCGCCGAGCGGCTGCGCGAAGCCGGCGCGGAGGTCACGCTCGCCGCCGCGTACCGGCGAGTCGTGCCCGAGCCGCGCATCGGCGCGTGGGAGCGCGTGCATGCGCTGCTCGCCGGCGCGCCGCACGCGTGGCTCGTCACGAGCTCTGAGGGCGTGCGCAACCTGCACGAACTCGCGCGCGCGCATCTGAACGACGCCGAGATCGAGGCGCTGAAGCATGCGCCGCTCGTGACGCCGCACCCGCGCATCGAGCAGACCGCGCGCGCACTGGGTTTTGATAGGATTACGCTGACCGGCGCGGGCGATGAGCGCATCGTCCGCGCGTTTCGAACGATGGCCGACGAGGCCGTCCAACCGGCGACAGCCGCACCGGTGACTAAACGCATGACAGATACCAACGATTCCAAAGGCGTCGCTTCCCAGCCGGCCGCTGCATCCGCACCGCCGTCCAGTCCTCCTTATCTCGCGTCCGAACCGCATGCGCGCCGCGGCGGCAGCGCGGCGCTGTGGTTCGTCGTCGTCGTGCTCGGCTGCGCGGCCGGTGTGGGCGGCTATGCGCTGAACCGCAAGGTCGACCGGCTCGACGAGTCGTTCGTCGCACGCCAGAAGGCGCTCGATGCGCAGACGGCCGAAACCCGCACGAAGACCGAGCAGGCGCTCGCGAGCACGCATCAGGTCGACACGCAGCTTGCGCAGCTCGACGGCAAGCTCGCCGACGCGCAGAGCGCGCAGCAGGCGCTGCAGCAGCAATACCAGGACCTGTCGCGCAACCGCGACGCCTGGATGCTCGAGGAAGTCGACCAGATGCTGTCGAGCGCGAGCCAGCAACTGCAACTGACGGGGAACACGCAACTCGCGCTGATCGCGCTGCAGAATGCCGATGCGCGCCTCGCGACGTCGCAGAGCGCGCAGGCCGTCACGGTGCGCAAGGCGCTCGCGCAGGACATCGAGAAGCTGAAGGCCGCACCGTCGGCCGACCTCACGGGCCTCGCGATCAAGCTCGACGACGCGATCGCGAAGATCGACGCGCTGCCGCTGTCGGGCGAGGCGATCGTCCCGCATGCGGCGCCGAAGGCCGTGCCGGCCGACGCCGCGTCGTCGGCCGCGGCCGTGGCCGGCGAGCCGCGCTGGAAGGTGTGGTGGCATGACTTCTCGGCCGGGCTCGGCCAGCAGCTGAAGGGCCTCGTGCAGGTGCGCCGGATCGACAACGCCGACGCGATGCTCGCATCGCCGGACCAGGGCTACTTCGTGCGCGAGAACGTGAAGCTGCGACTGCTCACCGCGCGGCTGTCGCTGCTCGCGCGCAATGACGGCGCGATGAAGGCCGACCTGCATGCGGCGCAGGCGTCGCTCGGCAAGTATTTCGATCAGGCATCGAGGGACACGCAAACCGTTGAAGATCTCCTCAAGCAGGTCGACGGCGCATCGCTGACGGTCGCGGTGCCGAACCTGAACACGAGCCTGAACGCCGTTCAGCAGTTCAAGAGCCGGGGGTAACGATGACGCTTCGAGGAATCGTCTGGCTCGCGATCCTGTTCGCGATCGCCGCGGCACTCGCCACCGTTGGTCATTTCGATGCGGGGCAGGTGCTGCTCGTCTATCCGCCGTACCGGGTCGACGTGTCGCTGAACCTGTTCGTGATCTCCATCGTCGTGTTGTTCATCGTCGTGTACGCGCTGCTGCGCATCGTGCGCAACATCTGGCGCATGCCGCAGCGGGTCGCCGCATATCGTGCGCGTTCGCGCAACGAGAAGGCACAGGCGTCGCTGCGCGATGCGATCGCGAACCTGTACGCTGGCCGCTTCTCGCGCGCCGAGAAGGCCGCGCGCGACGCGCTCGCGGTCGATGCGAACCAGGGCGCCGCGAGTCTCGTCGCGGCGACCGCCGCACATCGGATGCACGAGTACACGCGCCGCGACGACTGGCTGTCGAAGGTCGACGCGCCGGAATGGCAGGATGCACGGCTGCTCGCCGCGGCCGACATGCGCGCGGATGCGCGCGATGCCGACGGTGCGCTCGCCGCGCTGGCCGATCTGCAGGCTGGCGGCAAGCGCATCCATGCGCAGCAGGTCGCCCTGCGCGCGCAGCAGCAGTTGAAGAACTGGGCCGAGGTGCTGAAGCTCGCGAAGGCGCTGGAGAAGCGTGAGGCGCTGCATCCGGCCGCGGCTGTGCGGCTGCGCCAACAGGCGGCGGAGAACCTGCTGCGCGAACGCCGGCACGACCCGGACGCGCTGCTCGAGGTGTGGCAGTCGCTGTCGCCGCTCGAGCGCCAGTCGCCGCGCCTGGCCGATCTCGCGGCCGACCTGCTGGTGACGCTCGAGCGCCGCACCGAAGCGCGCCGCATCGTCGAGGACGCGCTCGCGCACAACTGGGATGCGCGCCTCCTGCGCCGCTATCCGGACACGGCCGGCGGCGATGCGTTGCCGCTGATCCAGAAGGCCGAAGGATGGAAGAAGGATCACCCGGAGGATGCCGACCTGCTGTTCGCGCTCGGCCGTCTCTGCCAGCAGCAGCAACTGTGGGGCAAGGCGCAGTCGTTCCTCGAAGCCGCGCTGAAGCAGGCCGACAACGAGGCGCTGAAGGTGCGTGCGCACCGTGCGCTCGCACGCCTGTTCGAGCATCTCGGCGAAACCGACAAGGCGGCGAAACACTACCGCGAAAGCGCGCTCGCGATCACTGTGGTCTGACGCGGCGGCGCTTGCCCGCCGCGCATGAAAAAGCCCCGAACGCCAATCGGCCTTCGGGGCTTTTTCATGCATTGCACTGCGGCAGGCACGTCGTCACGTGCTGCATCACCTGTCGACGAGCCGCTTCGGCACCGACAGCGCAAGCAGCCCGCCGAGCACGAGGAACCCGGCGAGCATGTACATGCCCGCGTCGTTGGCGCCCGTCGCCTGCTTGAGCCAGCCCATCATGTACGGGCTCAGGAAGCCCGCGAGGTTGCCGATCGAATTGATCATCGCGATGCCCGCTGCAGCGGCCGCACCGCCGAGGAACGCGGTCGGCAGGCTCCAGAACAGCGGCAGTGTCGTCAGGATGCCCATCGTCGCGAGCGTGAGGCCGAGCATCGCGAGCGCCGTCTGGTGCGCCCAGATCACCGACAGCACGAGCCCGAGCGCGCCGAACGCGGCCGGAATCGCGAGGTGCCAGCGTCGTTCGCGGCGCTTGTCCGCGCTGCGCGCGATCAGGATCATCGCGATCACCGCCGCCGCATACGGAACCGCCGACAGCAGGCCGATCATGAACGTGTCGGTCACGCCGGTCGCCTTGATGATCGTCGGCAGCCAGAAGCCGACGCCGTACAGTCCCATCACGAACGAGAAGTAGATGAGCGCCATCAGCCACACGCGCGGGCTCGCCATCACCGCGCCAAGCGGCAGGTCTTCCTTCGTTGCTTCTTCCGCGTCGACGTTGCGCGTGAGCAGCGCTTTTTCGTCGTCGGTGAGCCATTTTGCTTTCGCGATCCGGTCGTCGAGCGCGAAGAACACGAGCACGCCGGCCAGCACCGACGGGATCCCTTCGAGCAGGAACAGCCATTGCCAGCCGTGCCAGCCGCTCACGCCGTTGAACGCCTTCAGGATGAAGCCGGAGATCGGCCCGCCGATCACGCCGGACAAGGCGACTGCCGTCATGAAGAACGTCGTCATCCGGCCGCGCCGGTGCGCGGGATACCAGTAGGTGAGGTACAGGATCACGCCGGGGAAGAAGCCGGCTTCGGCGACGCCCAGCAGGAAGCGCATCACGTAGAACATCGCGGGCGTCGTGACGAACATCGTCAGGATCGAGATCACGCCCCACGTCGCCATGATGCGCGCGATCCAGACGCGCGCGCCGACCTTGTGCAGGATGATGTTGCTCGGCACTTCGAACAGGAAGTAGCCGAAGAAGAAAATCCCGGCGCCGAGCCCGTAGACCGTGTCGCTGAGATTCAGGTCGCTCGCCATCTGCAGCTTCGCGAAGCCGACGTTCACGCGGTCGAGATACGCGACCACGTAGCACAGCAGCAGGAGCGGCGTGAGCCGCCAGGACACCTTGCGGTAGGTTGCTTCCTCGAATGCGCCGGACGAGCCCGGCAGCGACTGCGTCGATGTTGCCATGTTGTCTCCAGTTCTTGTCGTTGTCCGGACCTGGCGCGTCGGCGCCCAATCCGGTGTCGTGCGAAGCAATGATGATGCTTGGATACGGCGCACGCCGGCGATGCCGGGCGCGCAAGTCACGGCGGTGCGGCTAGATGCAGCGCCCGCCGTCGACTTCGAGGCAGACGCCGGTGATGAACTCGGCTTCGTCGGATGCAAGGTACAGGGCCGCGTTCGCAATGTCCTGCGGCGTCGAAAAGCGGCCGAGCGGAATCGTCGCCAGGAACCGGCGGCGATTCTCCGGCGTGTCCTCGCAGCCCATGAATTCGGTCATCAGGCCCGTCTCGCCGAGCACCGGGTTGATGCAGTTCACGCGGATCCGGTCGGCGCCGAGCTCGGCCGCGAGCGACTTGCTCGCGGTGATCATCGCGCCCTTCGTGCTGTTGTACCAGACGAGGCCCGGGCGCGGCCGCACGCCGGCCGTCGACGCGACGTTCACGAACACGCCGCCGCCCTGGGTGCGGAAATATGGCACGAAGGTCTGCACGCTCCAGAACAGGCTCTTCATGTTGACGGCATACACGCGGTCGAACTCGGCTTCCGTCACGTCGAGCACCGGCTTGTTGCGGTGCGTGGTGCCGGCGTTGTTCACGACGATCTGCACCGAATGGAAATCGTCGAGCGCGGCTTGCAGCAGCGCGCGCCAGTCGGTGTCCTTCGACACGTCGCCCGCGACCGCGATCGCCTTGCCGCCTGCCAACGCGATCTCGCTCGCGACGCGCTCGGCCGCCGCGCCGTTCAGGTCGTTGACGACGACGTTCGCGCCTTCTCGCGCATAGGTCTTCGCGATGCCCTCGCCGAAGCCCGAACCGCCGCCCGTGACGATGGCCGTCTTGCCGCTCAGCCGCATGGTGTGTCTCCTGTGTTGGATGAGTGCGTGGTGTTTGGGTGTGCGGCCGGTCGTCGCCGGCCGGGCTCGTCCGCTTCAGCCGTGCCGGATCGCGATCGTCTTCAGCGTGGTGAAGCCGTACAGTGCCTCGAACCCTTTCTCGCGACCATGCCCCGAGTGGCCGACGCCGCCGAACGGCAGCTCGACGCCGCCGCCCGCACCGTAGTTGTTGATGAACACCTGGCCCGCGCGCAGCCGGCGCGCGAGACGCAGCTGGCGTGCGCCGTCGCGGGTCCAGATGCCCGCGACGAGGCCGTACGGCGTGCCGTTCGCGAGCGCAACCGCTTCGTCTTCGTCGACGAAACGCATTGCGGCAAGCACCGGGCCGAACACTTCTTCCTGCGCGAGGCGATGCGACGGCGGCACGTCGCGCAGCAGCGCGGGGGCCTGATAGAAGCCGCTTTCGGGCGCCTCGGCGACGACCTGGCCGTGCGCGGCCATCGGAATGCCGTCGTGCTGTGCGTCGGAGAGGAAATCCCACACGCGCTGCTGCTGCTTCGCGTTGATCAACGGGCCGCAGTCGAGGTCCGCGCGGCTCGGGCCGACCCGCAGCCCGTTGAAGGCGGTGGCGAGCCGTTCGACGAGCGGCTCGTACACCGCGCGCTCGATCAGCACGCGGCTGCCGGCCGAGCTGGTCTGCCCGCCGTTCTGCACGATCGCCGACACGAGCACGGGCAGCGCCGCGTCGAGATCGGCGTCGGCGAATACGATCTGCGGCGACTTGCCGCCGAGCTCGAGCGTGACGGGGACATGATTCTCCGCCGCCATCTGCGTGACCAGCTTGCCGGTTGCGGGCGAGCCGGTGAACGAGATGTGATCGATGCCGGGATGGCGCGCGAGCGCGGCGCCTGCTTCATGGCCGTAGCCGGTGACGACGTTCAGCGCACCGGACGGCAGCCCGGCTTCGGCGGCCAGCTCGGCCACGCGCAGCACGGACAGGCACGCATCCTCGGCCGGCTTCACGACGCATGCGTTGCCGGCCGCGAGCGCCGCGCCGACGCTGCGCCCGAAGATCTGCATCGGGTAGTTCCACGGCACGATGTGGCCGGTGACGCCGTGCGGCTCGCGCACCGTGAGCACCGTGTAGCCGGCCTGATAGGGGAGGGTCTCGCCGTGCAGCTTGTCGGCGGCGCCCGCGTAGAACTCGAAGTAGCGCGCGAGCGCGGCGGCGTCGGCACGTGCCTGCTTCAGCGGCTTGCCGGTGTCGCGCGCCTCGATCGCGGCGAGTTCCTCGAGGTGGTCGGCGACGCGCGCGGACAGCCGCATCAGCACGCGGCCGCGCTCGGCGGCGCTCGCCGCGCCCCACGGGCCCGCGAACGCGTCGCGCGCCGCGGCGGCCGCGCGCTCGATGTCCGGCGCGGTGCCGCGCGCGATCGTCGCGAATGGCTGGCCGTCGGATGGGTCGACGACCGGGATCGTCTCGAGTTGCGCGGGCAACGCCCATTCGCCCGCGATGAAGTGCTTCGCCTCTTCCATGCTCGCTCCTGTCGACCCGGGTTAGCACTTCGGCGCTTACTCGGGCCCCATGCAAATCTGTTGGTGCTTCAGCGGTTGCGCGGATCCCATCCAGCGTCGGCCGTGGTTCGGTGGCCGGGCATCCGGAACGATTATCGCGCCGATCGTCATCCGGACGCCACCGGTCGATTGGCTATAATGGCGCATTCCCTGCGGGGACGCCCGCGGCGGTGCATCGGCCGCGGCGCCCTGTCCCGAATTCCCATCGACCAACAGAGAGCGCTATGAGCTTCAATCATGTTCCGGCCGGCAAGGACCTGCCGCACGATTTCAACGTGATCATCGAGATCCCCGCGCAGAGCGATCCGGTGAAGTACGAGGCGGACAAGGAGCTGGGTCTCCTCGTCGTCGACCGCTTCATCGGCACGGGCATGCGCTACCCGGTGAACTACGGCTACATCCCGCAGACGCTGTCGGGTGACGGCGATCCGGTCGACGTGCTGGTGATCACGCCGTTCCCGCTGCTGGCCGGCTCGATCGTGCGTTCGCGCGTGCTCGGCATGCTGCAGATGACCGACGAGTCGGGCGTCGACGCGAAGCTCGTCGCCGTGCCGCACGACAAGGTCTGCCCGATGACGGCGAACCTGAAGTCGATCGACGACGTGCCTGAGTACCTGAAGGACCAGATCAAGCACTTCTTCGAGCAATACAAGGCGCTCGAGAAGGGCAAGTGGGTGAAGGTCGAAGGCTGGGCCGGCATCGACGCCGCGCACAAGGAAATCGCCGACGGCGCTGCGAACTACAAGAAGTAAGCCGGCAGGCCGGCCTCGCGGCCGGTTCGTTCGGAACGCAAACCGCGCGTGTCTCCTCAGGAGGCCGCGCGGTTTTGTTTTGCGCGCGCGGTGGCGTGTGCGAGGGTTGTCTTGCGGGCCGACGCGGGTTTGGTGCCCGTACTTGCCGTGGCCTTCGCAGTTTTCGCTTCCGTTGCGCGGCGCGCGGGGGCAACGGGGGGCGCGACGACCTCGATGGCTTCGGCAGTGACTTTCCTTGCCGACGGACGGCCGCGCGCCGGGGCGGCAGCAGGGGCGGCGAGTCCGTTCGCGGCGGGCTTGCCGCCGGTTGCCGACCCTTTTCGCTTCGGCGATGCGTTCGTAACCGGCTTGTCCGATTTTGCCTGCGTGTCGCGCGAGGCGGTCTTTGTCCCTTCCGTGTCGTCAGCGGTCCTGGCACGTTTCAAGGCGACCGGCGAGGGTTTTGCCGACGTTGTTGCCGTTGCGGCTCGTCCGGTCGTCGGGGGCATCGCGGCCCCGGGCCTTTTTCCGGCAGTTTCGCTTTTCGCGGCTTTATTGCGAGCCGCTTCAGTTTCGGCCGGCTCGTTCGCAACGTCGGCGTGCGTCGCCTTGACCTTCTTCCTTCCTCGTGTGCCGTCCTGCGGCCCTGCGGCGTCGACGTTTCCGTCGATCGACATCCCGGCCGGCAACACCGATTCGAGCGTCCGGATCCCGGCAGCCAGCTCGCGTTTCTGCGCGGCCGTGAGCCGTTTCACCCAATATTCGGCGCGCGATGCGATCGACCGGTCGGGCAGCGGGAACGATGCGAGTACGGCGCGCGGCTTGCGCGAGCGCGTATAGCGCGCGCCCTTGCCGGACGCGTGCTCGTCGAAGCGCGCGGCGACGTCGGTCGTGATACCCGTGTAGACGCTGTCGTCGGCGCACTCGATCAGATACAGAAACCAGGACATGGGAAGACGGCGGGATGCGAAGCCGTCAGTGTCTCAGAAATGGCGGACGTCAACGCCACCGATCGCCGTGACCGTCGCCGAAGCGGATGTACCGGCCGGCCAATGCTACCCGGCACTCCGCCGGAACGGATCGTGTTCGCGCAGCTCGTCGACGTACGCGTGGATATGCTCGGTCTCGCGTTCGAGAAAGCGCGCGACCGCATCGGCGAACGCCGGATGCGCGAGCCAGTGCGCGGAATGCGTGACTGTCGGCAGGAACCCGCGCGCGAGCTTGTGCTCGCCCTGTGCACCGCCTTCGAACGTGTCGAGCCCGGCCTCGATGCAGAACTCGAGCAACTGGTAATACGCCGCTTCGAAATGCAGGCACGGCACGTGTTCGAGCGCGCCCCAGTAGCGGCCGTACAGCGTGCCGCCGCTGCCGTTCGCGCCGCGCCGATACACGGCGAGCGAGCTCGCGATCGGTTTCCCGTCGGCTTCGGCGATCACGAGCAGCAGGTTCTCCGGCATCGTCGCGCCGATCGCGCGAAAGAAGTCGAGGTTCAGGTACGGGCTCGAATAGTGCTCGCGGTAGGTCTGCCGGTAGCAGCGCGTGAAGAAGCGCCAGTCGGCGTCGGTGATCTGCTCGCCGGTAAGCCGCCGGAACGTGACGCCGGCATCGCGCACCTTGCGCCGTTCCGCGCGGATGTTCTTGCGCTTCTTCTGCTCGAGCGTGCCGAGGAAGTCGTCGAAATCGCGATAGCCGTCGTTGAGCCAGTGGAACTGCACGCCTTCGCGCAGCATCATCCCCATCGACTCGAGCAGCCGCGCTTCGTCGCCGGTCGGGAACAGCACGTGCAGCGACGACACGTCGCTCTGCTCGGCGAACGCCAGCAGCGTGGCGGCGAGCCGGCGGCGTGCGTCGTCATCGGTGGCGAGCAGGCGCGTGCCCTGCACGGGCGTGAACGGCACCGCGCACAGCAGCTTCGGGTAATAGGGCAGGTCGTTGCGCTGGTACGCATCGGCCCACGCCCAGTCAAATACGTATTCGCCGTACGAATGCTGTTTCGCGTAGACGGGTGCCGCGGCCGCGAGCCGGCCCGTGCGCGCGTCGGTCAGCGTGACGAAGTGCGGCGACCAGCCGGTGTCGTCGACCGCGCAGCGCGCGACGTGCAGCGCGTCGAGGAATTCGTGGCGCAGGAACGGCGTCGGCTGCGCGTCGCGCTCGAGCAGTGCGTTCCATTCGTCGGCCGGCACCTCCGCGGGGGATGACAGGATGCCCGTGCGATAATCGATGCGTTCGTGTTTCAAGCGTGAATCCGTACCGTTGGATGCCGCCGGATGCGTGCCGCCGTGGCCCGCTTCCGGGACGATTTCGTCAGCCGTTCAGGGCGCGCCGCCGGGCTGCGCCGATCCCGTCATGAAGACCCGACTCGCTCTCGCCCAGATCAACGTCACCGTCGGCGATTTCGCCGGCAACGTCGCGCGAATCGTCGCTGCCGCCCGCGCCGCGCACAACGATGGTGCGCACCTGATGATCGCGCCCGAACTCGCGCTGTCCGGCTACCCGCCGGAAGACCTGCTGCTGCGGCCCGCGTTCTACACGGCGGCGGCCGCCGCGCTCGACACGCTCGCCGACGCGCTGCGTGCGTTCGACGGGCTCGCGGTGCTGGTCGGCCATCCGCTGCGGAGCGCGAGCGGCGATCCGCACGCGCCAGCCGTCGATGGTAATGCAAACCGCCCGATCGAGCGCGGCGTGCCGCCGACCGACACCTACAACGCGGTGTCGCTGATTGTCGGCGGCGAGATCGTCGGGACGTACCGCAAGCAGGATCTGCCGAACGCGGACGTGTTCGACGAGAAGCGCTACTTCGCGACGGACACCGAGCCGCTCGTGTTCGAGCTGGAAGGCGTCAGATACGGCGTGATCATCTGCGAGGACGCCTGGCATGCGTCGGCCGCGCAGATCGCGAAGGCCGCCGGCGCGCAGGTGCTGCTGATCCCGAACGGTTCCCCGTACCACATGAACAAGGAAGCGCTGCGCATCGACATCCTGCGCGCGCGGATCCGCGAAACCGGGCTGCCGATGGTGTACGTGAACCTCGTCGGCGGCCAGGACGAGCTCGTGTTCGACGGCGGCTCGTTCGTGCTCGACGCGCAAGGCGCGCTCGTCGCGAAGATGCCGCAGTTCGACCAAGGGCACGCGATCGTCGAGTTCGACGGCGCGCGCCCGCTGCCCGGCGCGATTGCGCCCGAGCTGCCGGTCGACGCGCAGGTCTATCGCGCGCTCGTGACCGGCGTGCGCGACTACATCGGCAAGAACGGTTTTCCCGGCGTGCTGATCGGCCTGTCGGGCGGCGTCGACTCGGCGCTGGTGCTCGCGGTCGCCTGCGATGCGCTCGGGCCCGAGCGCGTGCGCGCGGTGATGATGCCGTCGCGCTACACGGCCGACATTTCGACCACCGACGCGGCGGAGATGGCGCGACGCGTCGGCGTGCGCTACGACGAGATCGCGATCGCGCCGATGTTCGACGCGTTCCGTGCGGCGCTCGCGGGCGAATTCGCGGGCCGCGCGGAGGACGCGACGGAAGAGAACATCCAGGCGCGCATCCGCGGCACGCTGCTGATGGCGCTGTCGAACAAGTTCGGCTCGATCGTGCTGACGACCGGCAACAAGAGCGAGATGGCGGTCGGTTACTGCACGCTGTACGGCGACATGGCCGGTGGCTTCGCGGTGATCAAGGACATCGCGAAAACGCTGGTCTACCGGCTATGCCGCTACCGCAACGCAACGACGGACTACGGACCGCGCGACGTGATTCCCGAGCGAATCCTGACGCGCGCGCCGTCGGCCGAGCTGCGCGAGAACCAGACGGACCAGGACAGCCTGCCGCCATACGACGTGCTCGACGCGATCATGCGGATGTACATGGAGGAGGACCGGCCGCTCGCGGAGATCGTCGCGGCCGGCTATGCCGAGGCCGACGTCGCGCGCGTGACGCGACTCATCAAGATCAACGAATACAAGCGCCGCCAGGCGCCGATCGGCATTCGCGTCACGCATCGCGCATTCGGGCGCGACTGGCGCTATCCGATCACGTCACGCTTTACCGAACGTCTCGACTGAGCCGTGCCGGGCCGTACGCGGCCGGCCGGCTTACAATCGGGATCGCGATTTTGCATCCAAACGAGCATTGAGGGACAACCATCATGAAACGCATCACCGCCATCATCAAGCCGTTCAAGCTGGACGAAGTCCGCGAAGCGCTCGCCGAAGTGGGCCTCACCGGCCTGACCGTGACGGAAGTGAAGGGCTTCGGCCGCCAGAAAGGGCACACCGAGCTGTATCGCGGCGCCGAATACGTGGTCGACTTCCTGCCGAAGATGAAGATCGAGGTCGTCGTCGCGGAAGCGCAGGTCGACCAGGTGATCGACGCGGTGATCGGCGCGGCGCGCACGGGCAAGATCGGCGACGGCAAGATCTTCGTGTCGGACGTCGAACGCGTGATCCGCATCCGCACCGGCGAAGAGAACGAAGCGGCGGTCTGAGCGCCGCTTCGGGCTATATCGACCGAATCGGTCGATCGGGCCGTGGGTCATACGATCCCGGCCCGCCAATAAAAAACGGTGCGGATACCCGGTTGGGTACCGCACCGATACGCGCCTCTCGCAGCAGCGTGGAAAGTGTTGTCGAATCGTTCTCTGGACGGCGCCTGATCAGAACAGGTGCTGGATGCCGGCGTAGACGCCGGTCTGGCTGCCGCCCGGATGCGGATTGCCCGTCGAGACGGCCGTGCCGGCGCCGTTCGCGTTCAGGCCGAAGTTGGCCGTCGAGCTGTTGCGCACCGTCGCGACCTGCACGTCGAACAGCGTGCGCTTCGAAATGTTGTACGAGCCGCCGACCGTGTAGATGTTCGCGTTGCCGCCGCCGTGGTTGGCGTTCACGTGGTACACGGCCGCGATCAGCGCTGCCGCCGGCGTTGCCTGCCACGTCACACCGCCCCAGACTTGCTGGGTGCCGGTGATGCCGTTGTTGACGGCCGGGCCGCCGCTGCCGTCCGCGTGCGACGACTGGTAGGCCGCCTGCAGCTTGAACTGGCCGAGGAACACGTTCACGCCCGCGAAGTATTCACGCGAGTAGTTGAACACGTCCGAGAAGCGGCCGTTGCTGTCGCGCGTTTCGTCGTAGATGCCGCGCAACTGGAACAGCGAGTTCGTATAGGTGATCTGCGCACCGGCTGCACGACCCGGCTGGCCGGCCGTCGTGTTGCCGTTGAAGCTGGTCGAGTTCGAGAACGCGAACTGGCCGTAGAAGTCGAAGCCGTAGAACTGCGGCGACTGGTACGACACGTTGTTGCTGGTCTTGTTCCAGTTGCGGCCGCGCACGAGCGATGCCGACGACCAGCTCGACTGGCCCAGCGGATCGAAGTCCCACACGCCGTTGGCGATCGCGAGTTCGCGACCCAGCAGCAGCGTACCGTAGCGGTCGTTCGAGATACCGACGGTCGCGAAACGATCCCAGATCGAGCCGGACGTGCCGAGACCGCCGTTCATCGTGTTGAACGCGCCTTCGAGGTGGAACAGGACCTTGTTGCCGCCGCCGATGTCCTCGCTGCCCTTCAAGCCCCACAGGCTCGTGCCCCAGTCGCCGCTTTCGGCGCGCACTTGGTGGCCGTTCTGCAGGCCGTTCAGGTACTCGAGGCCGGCATCCAGGCGACCATACAGCGTGACGCTGCTCTGCGCGTGCGCCGTAACCACCCCAGCAGCCATCAGCGCGGCCGCGACCAAAGCTTTCTTCATCATCTCCTCCATACCCTGTCAAAAAGTCAACCCAGACTGCACGAGATGCCCGGAGCAGCGAGCGCCGGGCAAAAGCGAAAAGCGGGATAACCAGGGAGACCTCGTGCAGAGCCGGTAAGCGCGGCACGCGGGCAAGCGGACGGAAAACCGTTGAGCGGTCCCGCGCGGCCGGGTCGGCTTGCGGGGTCTCCTTGTTGTGTCGTGAAGCTAAACTACATTTCACGAACTTCGTTTTGCTACTTTGGTTACTAATTTAGCAAAAATACAATTTTGTGGCGATGGAAATCGTTGTTTGACTAACACCTGTCGCCAATTTGCCATGCAACAGAGTGCGCGACGGGCACCCAAAGGCACGTCGATTCCCGGAAACCCTTGTCAGACAAGGGAGACGCGCATTCGGTGCGCATGGGTCAAGGATTGCCACTATTGACGCCATCGGGGCGCGAGCGTAAGCGCCTGAGAGACGAAATCGGTAAGTATTTCGTAATGAATTGGCGGCGATCAGCAGTTGCCGGACGAGTCCCGAAACGCTTGTCCGGCAAGGGCGCCAGGCTCATGCGGATGTTGCCCTGGCATCGAGCAACTGCGCGCGGAGCCATCGGTGCGCGTCGGTGCGTGCGTGCTTCGCGTGCGAGTAGATTTTCACCGTGTAGCGCGGGATCTCGAACGGTGCCGGGAAGATGCGGATCGCCGCCGCGTGGCGCAGCGCCTGCGCGGCACGGTCAGGCACCGTCATCAGGAGTGCCGATTCCGCGATCATGAACGGTGCGGCCAGCACGCTCGGCAACTGCACGGCGACCTGCCGCGCGAGGCCGAGCCGGTCGAGCACGTAGTCGACGACGCCGCGCGACTCGTTCCACGGCGTGACGATCGCGTGGCGTGCCGCAAGGTACTGGTCGAGCGTCAGCCGCCGGCGGATGTCCGGATGCGTGGCGCTCGCGATCACCACGTAGTCGTCCGAGAACCAGTCGAAATCCTCGATGCCCGGCGCGTCGGCGGCCGACTCCTCGTGATAGCCGAGCGCGAAGTCGATGCGTCCGGCCGCGAGTTCGTCGATCGAAATCTTGCGGTCGGAGTGGACGACGCGGATCCGCAGCCGCGGCGCGACCTGCTCGATGCGCGCCAGCAACGCCGGCAGCACGGCGAATGCCGTGTAGTCGGTCGCGGCGAACACGAACGTGCGGTCGCTTTGCGCGGGATCGAACCTGCGCGCGCGGGCGAGCCCCTTCGACATCGTGTCGAGCGCATCGCCGGCCCAGGTGGCGATGTCGTCGGCGCGCACGGTCGGCTGCATCTCGTTGCCGAGCCGCACGAACAGCGCATCGCCGATCGCGTCGCGCAGCCGGGCGAGCGCGTGGCTCAGCGCGGACGGGCTCATCGCCAGTTCGTGCGCGGCCGCGGCGACCGACCTGTGGCGGTACAACGCGTCGAACGCGAGCAGCAGGTTCAGGTCGAGACGGCGCAGGTCGGGATGCATCATGTTCATGTTCGGATGAAGAAACTGCACTTCCTGCAGTTGAACCGCGAACGTAGCATGTCGATCTGTCCGACGCCAGGCGCGCTTGCGCGGGCGCCGCATTCCGTTTTCAGTCCGGGCCGAAGGAGGGCTCCTCACCGTGCAAATCGACATTCGTTCCGCCACCGTCGCCGACGTGCCGCAAATCCTGCGTTTCATCACCGAGCTGGCCATCTACGAGAAGGCGGAGCATGAAGTGGTCGCGACGCCGGCGTCGCTCGAGCGCAGCCTGTTCGGCGAAGGAACGCCCGCGCGCGCGCTGATCTGCGAGGTCGACGGCGAGCCGGCCGGCTTCGCCGTGTATTTCTCCTCGTATTCGACGTGGCTCGGCCGCCAGGGGCTGTATCTCGAGGATCTCTACGTATCGCCGCGCTTTCGCGGTGCGGGTGCCGGGCTGCGGCTGCTGAAGGCGCTCGCGCGCATCGCCGTGGACACTGGCTGCGGGCGCTTCGAATGGAGTGTGCTCGACTGGAACGAGCCGGCGATCCGCTTCTACGAAAGCGTCGGCGCGGCGCCGCAAAGTGAATGGGTGCGCTACCGGCTCGCGGGCGATGCGCTGCGCGCGTTCGCCGACGGCGCACCGGTGGACGCCGTGTAAACGCAAAACGGGCGCCGCGTGGCGCCCGTTCGCGTGTCGTCGCGCGTCGCGCGCGTTACTTGAGGCTGCCCGACAGGAACCCGCGCAGGCGTTCGCTCTTCGGGTTGGCGAACACCTCGGACGGCACGCCTTCTTCCTCGACGCGCCCCTGGTGCAGGAACATCACGTGATTCGACACGTTGCGCGCGAAGCCCATCTCGTGCGTGACGACGATCATCGTGCGGCCTTCCTCGGCCAGCTTCTGCATCACCTTCAGCACTTCGCCGACCAGTTCCGGGTCGAGCGCCGAAGTCGGCTCGTCGAACAGCATCACGTCGGGATGCATCGCCAGCGCGCGCGCGATCGCGACACGCTGCTGCTGCCCGCCCGACAGGTGTGACGGATACTGCTTCTCGACGCGCGGCGCGAGGCCGACCTTTTCGAGATACTCGCGTGCACGGTCTTCGGCTTCCTTCTTCGGGATGCCGAGCACGTTGACGGGCGCTTCCATCACGTTCTCGATCACGTTCATGTGCGACCAGAGATTGAAATGCTGGAACACCATCGACAGCTTGGTGCGCACGCGCTGCAGTTGCTTCGAATCGGCCGCGCGCAGCGCGCCCGTCTTGTCCGGCGTGGTGCGCACTTCCTCGCCGTCGACGATGATGCGGCCCGCGTTCGGCTGCTCGAGGAAGTTGATACAACGCAGCATCGTGCTCTTGCCTGAGCCCGACGAGCCGATCACGCTGATCACGTCGCCCGAGTTCGCCTTCAGCGACACGCCCTTGAGCACCTCGTTGTCGCCGTACCGCTTGTGCAGATCGTCGACGAAAAGCTTTTGAGTCTGGGAATTCATCAATAGTCCTGCGAAAACTTACTTGCCTTGCGGGCGCAGATACGCGAGCCAGCGACGCTCGGCCTGGCGGAACAGCCACACGAGCGTGAACGAGATCGCGAGATAGAGCAGGGCGGCGATCCCGAATGCGTGGAACGACATGTAGGTCGCCGAGTTCACGTCGCGCGCGATCTTCAGGATGTCCGGCACGGTCGCGGTGAACGCGACGGTGGTCGCGTGCAGCATCAGGATCACTTCGTTGCTGTAGAGCGGCAGCGCGCGGCGCAGCGCCGACGGCAGGATCACGCGGCGATACATCGTGAAGGTGGACATCCCGTATGCGCGCGCGGCCTCGATCTCGCCGTACGACGTCGCCTTGATCGCGCCCGCGAAGATCTCGGTGGTGTACGCGCAGGTGTTCAGCGTGAACGCGAGCAGCGTGCAGTGCATCCCGTCGCGGAAGAACGCGTCGAGCAGCGGCGTGCCGCGCACGACCTGCAGGCTGTAGAGGCCGGTGTAGCAGAGCAGCAATTGCACGTAGAGCGGCGTGCCGCGGAACACGTACGTGTAGAGCCAAACGGCGCCCGACAGCCACTTCCTTTTCGACACGCGGGCCACGGCGAGCGGCACCGACAGGCAGAAGCCGAGGCCGATCGACACGACCAGCAGCCACAGCGTGATCGCGACGCCGGTGGTCCGGAAGCCGTCGGTGTAGAGGTAGTTGCGCCAGTATTCTTGGATGAGTTCGATCATAGGTCAGCCTTGCGGACACCGGTCGAGTAGCGCTTTTCGAGCCAAATCAGCACGAAGTTCGAGATCGTCGTGATGGCGAGGTAGACCGCACCGGCGATCAGCGTGAAGAAGAAGAACCGCAGCGTGCCCTTGCCGGCGTCCTGCGACGCCTTCACGACGTCCGCGAGGCCGATGATCGACACCAGTGCGGTCGACTTCACGAGCACCTGCCAGTTGTTGCCGATGCCCGGCAGCGCGAAGCGCATCATCTGCGGGAACATGATCCGCGTGAACACCTGCCAGTTGGTCATCCCGTACGCGCTGCCGGCCTCGAGCTGGCCGCGCGGCACCGACAGGAATGCGCCGCGGAAGGTCTCGGTGAAGTACGCGCCGTAGATGAAGCCGAGCACGAGCACGCCGGCGAGGAACGGGTCGATGTCGATCTGGTCCCAGCCGAGTGCGTCGGTCGCCATGTTCAGCCAGATCTGCAGGCTGTAGAACAGCAGCAGCATCAGCACGAGGTCGGGCACGCCGCGGATCAACGTGGTGTAGACGGTGCCGACGCCGTTCGTGAAGCGGTTGCGCGACAGCTTCGCGCCCGCGCCGAGCAGGCCAAGCAGGAACGACAGCGCGAGCGAAAGCACCGCCAGTTTGACGGTTTGCCAGGTGCCTGCGAGGATCAGCGGGCCGTAGCCTTGTAGAAACATATGTGGTCCCTGGTGTGGTCCCGGACGGCGCACGCGGTGCGCCGCGAAAGACGCGCCCGCCAAGCTGCGCGGAACGCCTCGTGCGTATCATGACCGTCCGCCCCGGCAACGGTGCCGGGCCAGCCCGTCGCGGGGAGCGGCGGGCGAGGGGCGGGCGGCGCGTGGTTGACTGCCTGTACTGCCGGACGCGGGGCGCCCCCGCATCCGTTTCCCGTCATTGTCTGCGCTCAGCGAGCCGAGTAGACGCTGAACGAGAAATACTTGTGCGACAGCCGGTCGTACGTGCCGTCCTTGTGCATGTCGGCCAGCGCCTTGTTGATCTTGAGCTTCAGGTCCGTGTCTTCCTTGCGCAGGCCGATCGCGGTGCCGTCGCCGATCGTCTTCGGATCCTTCACTTCCGGACCGGCGAACGCGAAGCCCTTGCCGCGCGGCGTGCGCAGGAAGCCGTAGTCGGCCTGCAGTTCATCCTGCAGCGTCGCGTCGAGGCGGCCCGAGCCGAGATCGGCATAAACCTGATCCTGATTCTGGTAAGGAATGATCGTCACGCCTTGCGGTTCCCAGTACGCCTTCGCGTAGGATTCCTGCGTCGATCCCTGCTCGACGCCGACGCGCTTGCCCTTGAGCGACGCGACCGTCGGCAGCAGCGGCGAGCCGGCCTTCGCGATCATCCGCGCGGGCGCGTCGTACACCTTGTCGGAGAAGTCGATCTGCTCGCGACGCTTGTCCGTGACGGTCAGCGACGACACGATGACGTCGTACTTCTTCGCCTTCAGCGCGGGAATGATCCCGTCGAGATCCTGCGCGACCCACACGCACTTCACGTTGATGCGCTTGCAGATTTCCTTGGTGAGATCGACGTCGAAACCGACGATCTCGCCGCTCGGCGCGGTCGACTCGAACGGCGGGTAGCTGGCATCGACACCGATCCGCACGGTCTTCCATTCTTTCGCGAAGGCGCTGCCCGCCACGAGGGCGAGGGCGGCGCACAGGGCGGCCTTCTTCATTTCCATCCTTTTGTCGCTCACTTCCGGGGGGCGCTCGCGGCCGGTCGGGCCGGGCGCCGCGGCGTATTCTAGACGGCCAAAATTCGTGTTTCGGCGCGCGGGCAACGGCGCTCGCCGGACGGGCGAACGCCAAAAGGGCGGTATTTTACCCGAACGCGATACCCGGAAAACGGCAATCCGGCGCGACCGATGGATTCTTCGATCCGGGCGTTGCGGCAATCGTGGTATTCACAACGAGCATTGCGCCGATTGGATTCGTGGGTGCAACGATGCGGTGCGCGGGCGGCGGATTGTGGCGCGCTTGGCGCGCCCCTACAGTGCAGGTAAACCCGAAGAAAGAATGTCTGCCTGCCGGAGTGCCCGCCCCATGTTCCAGATCCGCCGCGCCGCCGACCGCTGCCACACGCGCCAAGGCTGGCTCGAGTCGAGTCACAGCTTTCCGCTTGTCGACGACGCCGAGGCCGCCCATCCGCCGTTCGGCGCGCTGCGCGCGCTGAGCGAGGACCGGATCGCGCCGACGCGCGGCTTCGGGATGCAGCCGCGCCGCGACCTCGAAATCGTCACTTACGTGCTGGACGGCGCGCTCGCGCACCGCGACAGCCTTGGCAACGGCGCCATCGTGCGGGCCGGCGGCATTCAGCGGATGAGTGCCGGCACGGGGCTCATGCACAGCGAAACCAATGCGTCGCGCGACCGGGTGCTGCATCTGCTGCAGATCTGGCTGCAGCCGGCCGAGTGCGGCGGGCGGCCCGGTTACGCGGAGCGGCATTTCGCCGACCACGAGAAGCGCGGCCGCCTGCGGCTCGTCGCGTCGCCGGACGGCGGCGACGGCGCGCTGTCGATCGGTGCGGATGCGCGGATTTTCGCGGGGCTGATCGATGGTGACGAGGAGGCGGTATTCGGTGTGTCGGCCGGACGTGGCACTTATGTGCACGTGGCGCGCGGCGACGTGGAAGTCAACGGCCACGCGCTGGCCACGGGCGACGGCGCGCGGATCGCCGGGGTGGACGCGATCGCGTTCGCACGCGGCCGGGCAGCCGAGGTGCTGCTGTTCGACGTCGCCTGAAGCGAAACAGGGGACGCGGGCCGAGTACCCGCGTCCCCTGCGATGCCGCCCGGGGAGGCGGCCCGCCGGCTTACTGCGCCGGCGCCGACGCGGCCTTGGCCGCGCGGTGCTCCTGCCAGCGTTCCTTCATCTTCTCGTGACGCTGTTCCATCCGCGCGAACTGCTGCTTGAGCGCGGTGCTGACCGTCGTCTTCTGCTGGTCGTTCAGTCCGTTGTAGAACGCGAGCCAGGCGGCGGAGCTCTGCTCGCGCAGCTGCGCATTCTGCTGCTCGGCCTGCTGGCGGGCGGCGTGCATCGCGTTCAGGTCGAGGATCGGCTGATTCTGCTGCGCCTTGAACTGCTCGCGCATCTGCTCGTGGCTCTTGCGCATCGCTTCATGGTTCTGCTTCATCGTGTTGACGGCCGTCTGCCATTGCTGCTCCTGCGATGCGTTGAGTTTCAGCTGATCGTGCAGCTTCATGATCACGCCGAACGGGCCGCCGTCATGGCCGCCATGCATCTGGTGCATGCCGGGGCCGCCCGGCGGCGGCATGTCGTTGGGCTGCGCGGCATGCGCGGTGCCGAATGCGAGAGCGAGCACGGTGGCGGCCGCGATGGCCACGCGGGAAGTCTTCTTATACATTTCAGAAACTCCTGTATCCAAAGGGTCCGGCGATGCGGTGCGCGGGTGACGCGTGTGCCGCATCCGGTAAGACGCAGGTTAGCGGCGCGTGCCCCGGCGGGTGTTACGCGGGGTGGCTGCCGGGTTACGGTGCATTACAGTTCCCTTGCGCCGTAACCCGCAGTAACCCTTTCGTTCCTTTGTTTCGTTCTTCGACTCCGCACTCGCGCGGTAAACTTCGAGCCATGACTACCCAGATCCTCATCGTCGACGACGACCAAGAACTCCGTGACCTGCTGCGCGACTATCTCGTGCGCCAGGGGATGGAAGTGTCCGTGCTGCACGACGCGGCGACGCTCGAGAAGCGTCTCGAGCGCGAGCGGCCCGACCTGATCGTGCTGGACCTGATGATGCCGGGCGTGGACGGCCTGACCGCGCTGCGCCAGCTGCGCGCGGCCGGCGACGACATCCCCGTGATCATGCTGACGGCACGCGCGGACGACGTCGACCGCATCGTCGGGCTCGAACTCGGCGCGGACGACTACCTCGGCAAGCCGTTCAACCCGCGCGAGCTGCTCGCGCGCGTGCAGGCCGTGCTGCGCCGCCGCCGGGCGACGCCGTCGGCGGCGGCGCCCGAGCAGCGCGAGCCGTTCGCATTCGGCCGCTTCGTGCTCGACTTCCAGGCGCGCACGCTGTCGGTCGACGGCAAGCCGGCGACGCTGTCGAGCAGCGAATTCGCGCTGCTGAAGATCTTCGTGAACCACGCGTTGCGCACGCTCACGCGCGAGCGGTTGCTCGAGCTGCTGCACGGGCCCGAGTACGACGGCACCGACCGCGGCATCGACGTCCAGGTGTGGCGCCTGCGCCGCATCCTGGAAACGGATCCGTCGACGCCGCGCTTCATCCAGACGGTCCGCGGGCGCGGCTACGTGTTCGTGCCCGACGGCGAGGCCCATGCGCAAACCCATTGATTCACTGTTCGGACGGCTGGCGCTGCTGGTCGTCGGCGTGCTGCTCCTGTCGCACTTCGCGTGGTTCTTCGCGATGCGCCTCGAGCGCAGCCAGATGCAGACACGTTACGCGGTCGAGGAGGCCGCCTTCCTCGTCGACGCCGTGCGCCAGCACGTCGAGCGCACGCCCGACCAGCCGCTGCCGTCACGGGTGCGGCTGGTGTCGCCGGACAGTCCCGACGTGCCGACGAGCGCAGGCTCGAACCTGCCGGCGCCGCTCAAGCGTTTTCGCGACGACGTGAGCGAGCGCATGCCGGCCGGCACCCTGGTCGAGATCGGCGCGCCGGGCCACCCGCCGGTGCTGTGGGTCAAGGAGCCGACCGACCGCAACTGGATCGTCGTGCCGGTGCAGCCGCTGCGCCCGCCGCGCTCGCTCGACCGGATGCTGCTGTGGCTCGGTACGATCTTCTCGGCAGGCGTGATCGCCGCGCTGTTCGCGGCCTGGCAGTTGCAGCAGCCGCTGCGCTCGCTGGCGCGCGCGGTCGCGCGCTTCGGCCGCGGCCAGCCGGTACCGCCGCTGCGCGAGCGCGGTCCGCGCGAGTTGCGCCAGCTCACGCACGGCTTCAATCAGATGGTGGAACAGGTGTCGCAGGCCGAGAGCGATCGCGCGGTGATGCTGGCCGGCGTTGCGCACGATCTGCGCACGCCGCTCGCGCGGATGCGCCTGCGCGCGGAAATGATGGACGACGCGCGGCTGCGCGACGGCGTGGTGCGCGATGTCGACTCGATGTCGCACATCGTCGACCAGTTCCTCGTGTTCGCGCACGGCGGGGCGGACCGCAGCGAGCCCGTGCCGGTCGACCAGACCTGCGAGCGGATCGCGCGCAGCTATCGCGCGGTTGCACCGAACGCGCCGGCGGTCCAGACGCATCTGGCCTCCGACGAAGGTTTCCGCCTGCCGACCGCGACGCTCGACCGGATCCTGTCGAACCTGCTGGACAATGCGCATGCGTACGGCGCGCCACCCGTGCTCATCGAGACGGCGCGTACGTCGACGTGTTACGTGCTGTCGGTCAGCGACAGCGGCGGCGGGATCGCGCCGCGCGACCTGGCGGCCGCGACACGGCCGTTCGTGCGGCTCGACCCCGCGCGCGGCGGCAACGGCCACAGCGGGCTCGGGCTCGCGATCGTCGAGCGGCTGGTGCTGAGGCTGGGCGGGGCGTGCGAGATCGGCAATCGTCCCGAGGGCGGCCTGCGCGTGGCGATGTCGTTCCCGTTCGACGTGGTGCCGAAGGACGAACTGCACGCCCAGGCCGCGTAAGCGACGGATGCGGCGCCCGCCGGGCAGGCGCCGCGTGGCATCATTCGCCGAACAGCGTTCCGAGCGTCTCGGCGGCGTTGCTGTCGATGGTGTTGTAGGTCACGCTCGTGGCCTCGAAGATATAGACGGTCGTATAGCGGCCAAGGCGCTCCAGAATCTCCTCCTGCAAAGATTCCGGCACGACGTTCATGTTCAGGTACCATGCCGTCGACGACAGCCGGGTCTGGAACGACCCATACTCCTGCATCAGCTCGTAGAACGCATCGGCATCCTGATCGCGGCAGACGATCACCAAGTTTCCTGCCATTCCCTTCCTCCCGCTGGTCGGTCGATCCCTGGCGGCTGTGGTCAACACCGACGCCGGGGGCTAGCCCCGATCATACCTGCTTCGCCGCAATCGTCGGCTGACGTCCGGCATGGTTTGCGTCCGCTTGCGGTTGGCGGGTTCCCGGCCGGCCCGGATCACGGCATAATTCGGGGCCTGCATGCCGGCCGGAGGACTGCGGCCGGGCTGCTCCTCATCGCACGCCTGTCGTTCGCCCGCGTGCCGGGCACGATCCGTGCGCCGTCCGCGCGTCGCGCGGCGCCGCGCCGGCCCCGGACGGTTGAACCTGAAATACAGGTTGGTGTAGTGTCGTGCCGTCGCGGCCCGACTCGCCGCGCCGGGGGCGCAGCCTGCACGCACGGCGCCTCGTGCCGGCGTCAGATCGTGAATCAATCGAATTACCGCGTCGAATTACCGCGCCCGTGCGCTTTGCCATGAATCAACATCGTCTGCCGGCTTCGTTCGGCCTTACCGGGGAGGGCGCCTGATGGACGTCGGATTCTTCAATCCGAACCGGACCGCCAACGCGTCCGCGTGGCGCGTTCTGCCGAACCGGTGGGACTTCATCGCGTTCCCGCTGATCATCTGCCTGATCGCGATGGCGGTCGTCGGCTTTCATGAAACGATGGCGCCGATCGGGACCCTTCAGACCCAGAAGATCTCGCTCGATCCGTCGAACCTGCCCGAATACGCGTTGCGCACCACGCTGCGG
>NZ_JBSAXF010000023.1:0-85882 GCF_053427845.1 Burkholderia sp. AW49-1
CACATCCCAAAAAAGCCCTCGTCACGAGGGCTTTTTTGTTTTCGTCCGGCATGAGTCGACGCGCGGCATTCACCCGATCAGACGTTCATCCCCGACAACCAGCCGAGCGCCGCGCTCGCGATCACGACGGCCCACGGCGGCACGCGCCAGAACACGAGCGCGACGAATGCGACGAGCGCGGCCGCGAAGTCGCGCGACGACACGATCGTGTCGCTCCACACCGGGTGATAGAGCGCGGCGAGCAGCAGCCCGACGACCGCCGCGTTCACGCCCGCGAGCGCGGCCTGCATGTGCGTGCTGCGGCGCAGGCGTTCCCAGAACGGCGCCGTGCCCGCGACGAGCAGGAACGACGGCGCGAAGATCGACACCAGCGCGATCGTCCCGCCGAGCCAGCCGTTCGGGGCGTCGCGCAGCGATGCACCGAGGAAGGCCGAGAACGTGAAGAGCGGCCCCGGCACGGCCTGCGCGACGCCATAGCCGGCGAGAAATGCCGAATCGCCGACCCAGCCCGGCGCGACGACGGCCGCTTGCAGCAGCGGCAGCACCACGTGGCCGCCGCCGAACACCAGCGCGCCGGTGCGGAAGAATGCGTCGACGACGGCGACGGTGTTCGAATGGAGCGCGCTCGCCGCGACCGGCAACACGACGATCAGCGCGGCGAACAGTGCGAGCCACAGCACGCCCGCGCGGTGCGACACGTGCAGCGGCAACGGATCGTGGGCGCCGCGCTCAGGCTGCGGCAACAGCATGAGTCCGGCCGCGCCTGCCGCGACGATCACGACGACCTGCAGCCACGCGGCCGGGACGAGCAGCGCGATGCAGGCCGCGATCGCCATCAGCGTGACGCGGCGCGCATCCGGGCACAGCGTGCGCGCCATGCCCCACACCGCCTGCGCGATCACCGCGACCGACACGATGCGCAACCCGTGCAGCGCGCCTGCCGCGACCGGCATGCCCGTCGCGTGGACGCCGAGCGCGAACAGCATCATCAGCAGCGCGGACGGCAGCGTGAAGCCGAGCCATGCGGCAAACATCCCCGCATAGCCCGCGCGCGACAGGCCGATCGCCATCCCGACCTGGCTGCTCGCCGGCCCCGGCAGGAACTGGCACAGGCCGACGAGATCCGCATAGGCGCGCTCGGTCAGCCAGCCGCGCCGCGTGACGAACGCGTCGCGGAAGTAGCCGAGATGCGCGACGGGGCCGCCGAACGACGTGAGGCCGAGCCGCAGGAATGCGACGAATACGGGCCACGCATGGCGGGACGGAGTATTGACGGTGGATGTGTTCAAGAGCGGATGCGGGGAGGGCGAACGAGCCGCCACGATAGCGCAATGTCATGACGGCGGGAATGTGGCGCTGCGGCGATTGCGTGGCGGTGTCAGGACGGGGTCAGTGCGTACCGTGGGGCAGGCCGCTCGCGCGGCGCAGCGCGTCGACGTCGACGAGTTCGATTTCGCCGACATGCAGCCGCACGACGCCGTCGGCCTGCAGCGCCTTCAGCAGCTGGTTGGTGGTCTGCCGCGTGAGCGACAGCATCGCCGCGAGCTTTTCCTGCGACATCCGGATGCGCGTGCGGCCGGCGCTGATTCCGCCGTAGCCGTCGGCGATCATCAGCAGCCGCGCGGCAAGCCGCTGCGCGGCCGGCATCACGCTCATCGATTCGACGGTCAGGAAGCTCAGCCGGAGTTTTTGCGCCATCAACAGCGCGAACTGCCGCCAGTATTGCGGCGTCGCGTCGAGCATCGCGAGCAGCGCGGCCTGGGGGACGTGCAGCAGCAGCGTGTCGTCGAGCGCGATCGCGTCGTGCGTGCGCGGCTGGCCGTCGAACAGCGCGATCTCGCCGAACCATGTGACGGGTTCGGCGACCGTCAGCAGCGCTTCCTTGCCCTGCGGATCGACCGCGCCTATGGTGAGGGAACCGGCCAGCACTGCATACAGCCCGCACGGCGGGTCGCCGCGGCGGAACAGCGCCTGGCCGGCCGGCAGGTGCCGCAACGCGGCGCGGGCGGGCAACGCCTCGCGCAACGCGGGCGGCAGCGCGGCGAACCACGGGTGCGCTTCGAGCTGCGGCAGGTACGGGGCGAGCGGCGAGGGCATGGACACGCGATGTCGGGTAGCTGACAGAGGTTGTCGGGCGTGACGCGCATCATAGCGCCCAATGATCGTTCAGGAGACACCATGAAGACGCTCGAGGATCACCTTTCCCAGTATGCGGCCTACCATCGCGACGCGCGCAACATCGCGACGCATCTGGTCGGCATTCCGATGATCGTGTTCGCGGTCGAGGTGCTGCTGTCACGGCCGGCGATCGGCATGCTGGCGGGCGTCGCGCTGTCGCCGGCGCTGCTGCTTGCGGTGGCGTTCTCGGTGTTCTACCTGCGTCTCGACCTGCGCTTCGGCTTGGTGATGACCGCGCTGTTCGCGCTCGGCCTGTGGGCTGCGCAGACGCTCGCGTTGCTGCCGACCGCCCAATGGCTCGGGATCGGCGTCGGCGCGTTCGTGGTCGGCTGGATCGTGCAGTTCGTCGGGCACTGGTTCGAAGGGCGCAAGCCCGCGTTCGTCGACGACCTGGTCGGCCTGATGGTCGGGCCGCTGTTCGTCGTCGCCGAAGTCGCGTTCTTCGCGGGCCTGCGCGGCGACGTGCGCCGCGAAGTCGAGCGGCGCGCGGGCCCGGTTCACGGCGGCGTGCATTCGCATGTCTGACACGCCGGCCGCGCCGGTTTGCGGGTTCGGCGCATGCTCGACCGATCCGGCCGGCAGAGCCGCCGCGTGGCTCGTGCTCGCCGCATAGGACCCCCGCGCCACACCACGCGCGATGCGCAACGGCTAAGATGCGGGATACGTCGCACGACAGGACGCGTATGCGGAGCAATCGCCATGGTGGATCGCCCGACTCTCGATGCCTACGAAGCCCATGCCGCGCAATACGCGCAGGACTGGCTCGACCAGGCCGCCCCCGACGACATGTATGCGCTGCTCGAGCAGTATTTCTCGCCGGGGCCGACCGCCGACGTCGGCTGCGGCGCGGGGCGCGACACTGCGTGGCTCGCGTCGCAAGGATTCGACGTGCGCGGCTACGATGCGAGCGCGGCGCTGCTCGCCGAGGCACGCTTGCGTCACCCGTCGCTGACGTTCGAACTGGCTGCGCTGCCGGCGCTCGCGGGCGTGCCGTCCGGCGCGTTTCGAAACGTATTGTGCGAGACGGTCGTCATGCATCTCGAGCAGGCCGATGCCGCCGCGGCGGCCGCGCGGCTGGCCGCGTTGCTGATGCCCGGCGGCACGTTGTACCTGAGCTGGCGAGTGGCCGGCAACGGCGCGTTGCGCGACGAGCGCGGCCGCCTGTACACGCCGCTCGATTCGGCGCGCATGCACGCGGCGCTCGGGCCCGGCATGCATGTGATCGACGAGCACGAGGTGGTCAGCGCATCGTCCGGCAAGCGCGTGCATCGGCTGATCGCGCGCCGGGCCGACGACGTCGATGGCGCCGCATGAGCGCGGCGCGCGAACTCATTCGCGGTTGAGCGCCGCTTCCCAGTTGATGTCGACGCACAGCACCTGCATGCCGGTCGCGGCCGGCGCGGCGATCGATGCGGTCACGCACAGGTGCGCTTCGTTGATCGACAGGTACGGCGGCGTCAGATGCACTTGGCCCGGCGCGCGCGTCGCGTGGATGAAGTAGGGGCGGCGCTCCCAGCTCGCGCCTTCCGAATGCAGCAGCGGCCGGAAGCGTTTCGCCCGCTGCGACACGCTGCCGCGCGCGAGCACGTTGTCGCCGATCTGGCGGCCCGATGCATCGAGCAGGAAGCAGCGCGCGGTTTCCGGCAATCCGAGCACGGCGCCGGCGGCGTCGATCAGCGATTCGCCCGCAACGAGCTTCCGGCTCGCCTCCTCCAGCGCGGCGACATACGGCGCGAGGCGTTCGGCCTGCGTGCGCTCGCGTTGCGCGACGCGCAGCCGCAACGCGGCCGACAGCGTATCCATGCAGCCCGCGGCGGCCTGCGGTTGCACGGGGTCGACGCTCGGCCCCGCGAAGTATTGCCCTTGCACGAAATCGACATCGCATTCGAGCGCGATCAGCGCGTCGCGCTCGGTCGAGAGCCCGCCCATCAGCACGAGCTGGCCGGATTCGTGCAGCAGCGATACGAGTCCCGGCAGCACGCGTTCTAGATGCGAGTGTTCGCTTGCCTGAGCGAGAATCCCGCGGTCGAGCGTGACGATGTCGGGATGCAGGTGCCACACGCGGTCGATGTTCGAGTGTTTCGCACCGAAGCCGCCCAGCGCGATCAGGAAGCCGGCCTTGCGCAGGCCGTCGACGATCGCGGCATAGCGCGGCGTCTCGCCGCCAGCCTGCTCGGGCACTTCGAGCACCACGCGATGCGGCGGCAGGCCGAGCGCCTTCAGGTTCGCGAGCAGCGCGTCGCCGTAGACGGTGTCCATCAGCGCGGCCGGATGCAGGCTCAGGAAGAGCCATTCGTCGTGACTGTCGAACGCATGGAAGTTGCCGAGATGCAGCGATTCGGCGAGCCGGCCGAGCTCGAGCAGGTCGCCGCGCCGCGCCGCCTGCGTGAACACCTCGTGCGACGCGACCTGGCGGCTGTCCTCGTCGTGCGCGCGCAGCGACGCGTGGTAGCCGATCGCGCGGCGATGCGACACCGAGAAAACGGGCTGGAACACGCTGAATACGGTGTACGCACCGTACAGCACGGTGCGCCGCTTGCCGTCGTCGCCGGCGACGGGGCGGGGCGGCTGAAAGCCGGGGGGATCGATGTCGATCATGCTCATGATGTCGGCCGAAGGAAGGCTGCCAGTTTACCTACAGAATAGGCGAGCAAGAAGCATGCACGGCATCAGGCCCCGAGCGACGCCCCGTCACGGCCGTCCGGTGCCGCGCGGCGCAGCCGTGCTGCACCGACATGGTGCGCGGCGCGCCGTCGTGGGGTGTCCCGACACGACGCGCGCCGTGCGTCACGCGCGCTCGGAGGGATCGGTCTTGTGCTGCGCGCGGCCGCGGATTTCGGGCGCGAGCTGCGCGAAGATCCACGCGGACGCGGCCGTGATGATCCCGACGCAGACGAAGGTCGCATGGAACGCAGGCAGCGTGTTGCTCGGCGTCACCGTGCGCAGCATCCCGGTGAAGGTGGCCAGCAGCGCGCCCGCGACCGTGACGCCGAGGCTCATCGACAGCATCTGCACGAGCGAGAACAGGCTATTGCCGCTGCTCGCGCCGCCGGTGCCGAGATCCTTCAGCGTCAGCGTGTTCATCGCGGTGAACTGCATCGAGTTGAACCCGCCGAACAGCGCGAGATGAACGACCTTCACCCAAACGGGCACCGTGTCGCGCATCAGCGCGAAGCTCGCCATCATCACGCCGACCATGATCGTGTTCACGAGCAGTACCTTGCGGTAGCCGTGCTGCGTGATCAGCCGCGTGATGATCCGCTTCGAGAACATCCCGGCCGCCGCCACCGGCAGCATCATCAGCCCGGCCTCGAATGCCGAATAACCGAGGCTCACCTGCAGCAGCAGCGGGATCAGGTACGGCATCGCCCCGCTGCCGATTCGCGCGAACAGGTTGCCGAGCAGGCCCACGCTGAACGTGTGGATCTTGAACAGTTCGAGCGAGAAGATCGGCTGCGGCGCGCGCACCGCGTACAGCCCGTACGCGACGAAGCACGCGAGGCTCAGGATCAGCAGCACGAGCACGGCCGCGTGCTGCATGCCGAGATCGGCGAGCCCGTCGAGCGACAGCGAGATCGCGACCATCCCGATCGTCAGCAGCAGATAGCCCTTCAGGTCGAAGCGGCCGACGGCGGGGTTGCGCGAGTCGGGCATCGAGTAGAAGGTCGCGACGCAGCCGGCGATGCCGACCGGCACGTTGATCAGGAAGATCCAGTGCCACGACGCGATCTTCACGAGCCAGCCGCCGAGCGTTGGCCCGATCAGCGGACCGATCAGCCCGGGGATCGCGACGAACGACAGCGCGGCCAGGTAGCGTTCGGCCGGGAACGTGCGCAGCACGGCGAGCCGCCCGACCGGCAACAGCATCGCGCCGCCCACCCCCTGCACGACGCGGAACACGACGAGCTGCGACAGCGTATGCGCGTTCGCGCACAGCAACGAACCGAGCGAGAACACCAGGATCGCGCTGAAGAACACGCGCCGCGTGCCGAACGTGTCGGCAAGCCAGCCCGAGACGGGAATCATCACCGCCATCGTCAGCGAGTATGCGATCACGACCGACTGCATCCGCAACGGCGATTCGCCGAGGCTCGCGGCCATCGACGGCAGCGCCGTGTTGACGATCGTCGCATCGAGCGTCTGCATGAAGAAGCCCGTCGCAACGAGCCAGAGCATCACGGTGAGGTTTTTTTCGCCGGGAGCGGCGGCGGGCGGGCGTTGGAACATGGGGACGGACCGATGGCGCGGGACAGCCGCCATTGTAGGCAAAGCCGCCGTCCCACGCAGGATCGGCGCGGGTGGACGCCCGTCCGTCAGCCGACCGGTACAGTTCAGCCGAAAGTGTCAGCAGGCGTATCTGTCCGTGTGTTGCCGCTGTCAGAAATACTGGTGTCATCGAACCCACGCGACCCGGAGGTGGCCATGCGAGAACTGCGACTCTACGAGATGGACGGCAACGATCCGGCCGCGCGGTGGCGGATCGTCGATCGCACTGCGCTGCAGGTCGCGGACGGCGATCTGTGGGTGACGATCGAGGGCCGGCCCGACGATCACTGGCTGCGTGCCGGTGAGACGCTGGCGCTGCTGCCCGGCATGCGCGTATGGATCAGCGCGGCGGCGGGCGGCGCGGTGTTCGCGTTCGGCCCGCAGGCGGCGCCGGCCCCGCAGGCCGCGCCGATTGCGTGGCGACGGTTC
Organism: Burkholderia sp. AW49-1; assembly: GCF_053427845.1. NCBI lineage: Bacteria > Pseudomonadati > Pseudomonadota > Betaproteobacteria > Burkholderiales > Burkholderiaceae > Burkholderia > Burkholderia sp. AW49-1. The sequence goes on from NZ_JBSAXF010000023.1 coordinate 6,874, forward strand.
GCCGCATGGCGCGGCGGCCGTGGTCAGGCAGCCACGTCGCTGCCGATGTAGCGCGCGCGGGGCCGGATCAGCTTGCCGTCCGCATATTGTTCGAGCGCGTGTGCGATCCAGCCCGCGGTGCGGCCGGCCGCGAACAGCGTGAACGCCGCGCCGTCGTGTAGCGCAAGTGTGCGTTCCAGCACCGCGAGCGCGAAATCGATCGACGGTCGCAGGCCGGTCGCTGCCTCGACGCGCGCGGCGAGCGCGCGGGCCAAGCGTAGCGGCGTCCGGTCGGGCAGCATCGCGTGCAGCGCGTCGAGCAATGCGCGGGCGCGTGGATCGCCGTCGGGATAGAGCGGGTGCGCGAAACCGGACAGCGCGGTGCGCGCACCGTGCGCCCGTTCGTCGTGCGCGACGCGCAGCGCGAGGTAGCGGTCGAGGTCGGCGGCGCGCGCCGCTTCGTCGAGCAGCGCGCCCGCGCGGAACGTCTCGCCGCCGTGGCGCGGGCCCGACAGCGCCGCGAGCCCGCCCGCGATCGCACCGAACAGGTGAGTGCCGGTCGACGCGATGCAGCGCACCGCAAAGGTCGACGGGTTCAATTCATGATCGGCGCACAGCACGAGCGCGCGGCGCAGCAGGTCGGCTTCGTCGCGTCGCCGCAGCCGCCATGCCGCGGCGAGCTGCCGATGCACGGGCGCGTCTCCCGGCGCGATGCCGGCCAGCGCGGCCGTCGTCACGCGCAGCAGCAGCGTGGCCGCGTCGAACTGCGCGTCGCGCCCCTGCGCCCACAGGCGCGGCAGCGAGGCGGCCGCGGCGGGGAGCAGCACCAGCGTGCGCTCGAGCGGCGCGAGATGTGCCCAGCGGCGAGCCCAGTCGTCCCACTGCGCGGTGTCGAATCCGGTCGACGCGAGCGATGCCGCGCCGAGCCGCGCGGGCGGACAATCCCACAGCAGTGCGGCCGTTTCCTCGAGCGTCGCGTCGTTCGCGAGTGCGATCGCATCGGCGCCGCGATAGTGCAGGCGGCCGTCGGCGATCTGCGTGATCCGCGATTCGAGCACGGGCACGCCCCAGTCGAGCGAGCGTTCGGCGACGCCGCCCGCGCGTTTCGCATCGGCGCGGCGGCGCGCGAGCAGGCGCACCTCGTCCGCGTCGTAGCGGCGGCGCTTGCTCGCGCCGTCGGGCAGCGAGCGCAACAGGCCGCGGCTCACATACGCGTAAAGGGTGCTCACGCTGACACCGAGGATGCCGGCGGCTTCCGGCGCACTGAGGGACGTCATGCCGATCGCTCCTGTCGGGGCGCATGAAGCGCGGCCCGGCTACAACTATTCGTTATGCATTGATTCGCGCAATCAAGATTGATCGCACCCGTCGCGAATTCTAGACTCGAATCCGTCTTCTCAACGGTTCGCTTCCACCATGACACCCGAACTCGCATTGACCCGCTTGTGGCAACTCGCGCACGGCGAGCCCGGCGCGCTGGCCCGCACGGCCGTGACGGGGCAGGACCCGACGCTGCCGTCGACGTTCCACGTCGGCACGCTCGCCGCGGCGACGATCGCGGCAGCCGGGCTCGCGGCGGCGGAATGCCACCGGCTGCGCACGGGCATCGCGCAGCGCGTCGACGTATCGATGCGCGACGCGCTCGTCGCCTTTCGGAGCGAACGCTACCTGCGCGTGGACGACGGCCTGCCGCCCGAGCCGCGCCATCCGGTGACGGGTTTCTACGACACGCGCGACGGACGCTGGATCCAGCTGCATGCGAACTTTCCGCATCACCTGCACGGGATTCTCGACGTGCTGGGCTGCGGCCCGCGGCGTGACGACGTTGCGGCCGCGATCCGCACGTGGGACGGCGCGGCGCTCGATACCGCGCTGGCCGAGGCCGGCCTGTGCGCGGCATTGATCAGAACCCCTGACGAATGGGCGGCGCACGACCAGGCACGCGCGCTCGCGTCGCTGCCGTTGTTCGAGATCGAGCGGATCGGCGACGCGCCCGTCGAGGCGATCGGCCGAGGCGAGCCCGACCAGCCGCTCGCGGGCGTGCGCGTGCTCGATCTCACGCGCATCATCGCGGGGCCGGTCGCGGGCCGCACGCTGGCATCGCACGGTGCGCAGACGCTGCTCGTCAACGGTCCGCACCTGCCGAACATCGCATCGCTCGTGATCGACAACGGGCGCGGCAAGCGCTCGACGTGGATCGACCTGCGCGAGGCGGCCGGCATTGCCACGCTGCGCGAACTCGCGCGCGACGCCGATGTATTCCTGCAGGCCTATCGCCCCGGCGCGCTCGCGGCGCGCGGGTTCTCACCGCGGGCGCTGGCGGAGTTGCGGCCCGGCATGGTGTGCGTGTCGGTGTCCGCGTATGGGCATGCGGGGCCGTGGTCGATGCGGCGCGGCTTCGACAGCCTCGTGCAGTCCGCGAGCGGTATCGCCTGGCACCAGCAGCATGCCGCGCACGCGGACGGCCCGCGCCATCTGCCATGCCAGGCGCTCGATCATGCGACGGGTTATCTCGCGGCGTTCGGCGCGATGATCGCGCTCGCGCGCCGTGCGACGGAAGGGGGGAGCTGGCACGTGCGGCTGTCGCTCGCGCAGACGGGGCGCTGGCTGCAATCGTTCGGCACGGTGCCGGACGGCCTGCATGCACCGGATTTCACGTTCGACGACGTGCGCGACCGGATCGACCGGACCGCTTCGCCGTTCGGCGTGATCGATGCCGTGCGTCCGGCCGAACGCCTGTCGGCGACACCGCCGCGATTCACGCGGCCGCCCGTGCCGCTCGGCACGGACGAAGCGCGCTGGCGCTGAGCGCCGGCGGCGCCGTGCGCATTACTTGCGCAGCTCGACGACGAAGTCGTAGTAGTCGTTGCGACAGTAGGTATCGGTGAGCTCGATCGCGCGCTGGTCGGCCGTATAGCCGATGCGCGTGATCAGCAGCAGCGCGTCGTGCGGCGCGATGCCCATCTGCTGCGCGATCTCGTCGGTCGCGTTGACCGCGCGGAAATGCTGCAGCGCGCGCACGATCGGCGTGCCGCGTGCTTCGAGATAGCTGTACAGCGAACCGCCGATCGCCTGTGGATCGGGAATCAGCGTGGCGGGGAACGTCGAGTTCTCGACGGCCATGACGATGCCGTCGGCGAGGCGCAGGCGTTTCAGCCGTGTAACCGATGCGGCCGGCGACAGGCCGAGCTGGATGACTTCGTCGCGGTTCGCCGGCTGAATCTCGCGTTCGAGCCACTGCGAGCTCGGCTTGAAGCCACGGCGCTCGAGCATCTCGCTGAAGCTCGACAGCCGAGACAGCGGATCCTCGTAGCGCGGCTGGATGAAGTTGCCGGCGCCTTGCGTGCGGCGGATCAAGCCCTGCTCGACGAGCAGCGCGATCGCCTTGCGCGCGGTGATGCGCGACACGCCGAGCGCTTCGGACAGCACGCGTTCGGACGGCAACGCTTCGCCGGCCGCCCAGCGATTGTCGTGGATCGCGTCGCCGAGCTTGCGGGCGAGCTGCAGGTAGAGCGGCGTATCGTTCTCGGGGTCGGGGCGCAGGTCCTGCCAGCGGTCGTCCGTGGGTGCCTTCATGGAATGGGTATCGATCAGATTGCCGGCCATTCTAAGTCATCATGCGGCGCCGTTATATCCGGTTTTTGCCGTGCAGCAGGTGGACGCCGCACCGATTGACTACACTGATGCGTCGTATTCGATGCTACGGCCGCGGGTGCGCGGCCACCAATCCGCAGCGAGGAGCGCATGACAGACACGATCGCCACGGTCGTCCTGCCGGACGGCGAGACCATTCCGAAGCTCGGCCTGGGCACGTGGGAAATGGGCGAGCGGCCCGCGCGTCGCGCGGACGAGATCGCCGCATTGCGCGAAGGTATCGCGCTCGGGATGACGCTGGTCGACACCGCGGAGATGTACGGCGACGGTGCGACCGAGGCGCTCGTCGGCGAGGCGCTGACCGGATTGCGCGACAGCGTGTTCCTTGTCAGCAAGGTGTATCCGCATCATGCGAGCCGGCGGGGCGTCGTCGCCGCGTGCGAAGCGAGCCTCAAGCGTTTGCGTACCGACCGTCTCGACCTGTACCTGCTGCACTGGCGTGGTTCGGTGCCGCTCGAGGAGACGGTCGAAGGATTCGAGGCGCTGCGGCGCGCGGGCAAGATCCGCCATTGGGGTGTCAGCAACTTCGATACGGCCGACATGGCGGAACTCGTCGACGAGGCGGGCGGCGGCGCGTGCGCGACCAACCAGATCCTCTACAACATCGCGCGGCGCGGCCCGGAATTCGACCTGCTGCCATGGCTCGTCGAGCATCGGATGCCGGCGATGGCATACAGCCCGGTCGATCACGGCCGGCTGCCGAAACGTTCGCCGCTCGACGAGATCGCGCGGCAACGCGGTGTGTCGGTGACGCGCGTCGCGCTTGCCTGGGTGCTCGCACGGCCGGGTGTATTCGCGATCCCGAAGGCATCGCGCATCGAACACGTTCGCGACAATCGCGCGGCGCTCGATCTCGTGTTGAGCGATGACGAGCGCGCGCAACTCGACGGCTATTTCCGTCCGCCGCGCAGCAAGCGCGCGCTCGAAATGCTCTGACCATACACGGTCAGGCGATGTGTCGGTCAGTGGCCATGGCCGCCGGCCGATCCGCCGTTGCCGCCGGCGCCGCCATTGCCGTTCCCGACACCGTTGGCACCGCCGTTGCCGGCGCCGCCGCTCCCGTTGCCATTACCGTTGCCGCCGCCGTTGCCGTGGCCGCCGTTGCTGCCGCCGTTGCCGTTGCCGCCGCCGCTGCCACCGCCGTTACCACCGCCGTTACCGTGACCGCCGTTGCCGCCGCCGCTGCCGCTGCCGCCGTTGCCGCCGCCGCCGCCGCTGCCACCGCCGTTACCGTGACCGCCGTTGCCGCCGTTGCCGCCGCTGCCACCGCTGCCACCGCTGCCACCGCCGTTGCCGCCGCCGTTACCACCGCCGTTACCGTGACCGCCGTTGCCGCCACCGTTGCCGCCACCGTTGCCGCCGCCGTTGCCGCCGCCGCTGCCACCGCCGTTGCCGCCGCCGTTGCCGCCGCCGTTGCCGCCACCGTTACCACCGCCGTTACCGTGACCGCCGTTGCCGCCGCCGTTACCACCGCCGTTACCGTGACCGCCGTTGCCGCCGCCGTTGCCGCCGCCGTTGCCGCCGCCGCTGCCACCGCCGTTGCCGCCGCCATTACCGCCGCCATTACCGCCGCCATTACCGCCGCCGCCGTGGCCACCATGCCCACCGGAGGTACCGCCACCCGAGGTACCGCCACCGGAGGTACCGCCACCGGAGGTACCGCCACCCGAGGTACCGCCACCGGAGGTACCGCCACCCGAGGTACCGCCACCGGAGGTACCGCCACCGGAGGTACCGCCACCCGAGGTACCGCCACCGGAGGTACCGCCACCGGAGGTACCGCCACCCGAGGTACCGCCACCCGAGGTACCGCCACCCGAGGTACCGCCACCCGAGGTACCGCCACCCGAGGTACCGCCACCCGAGGTACCACCACCGGAGGTACCGCCACCGGAGGTACCGCCACCGGAGGTACCGCCACCCGAGGTACCACCACCCGAGGTACCGCCACCCGAGGTACCGCCACCCGAGGTACCGCCACCCGAGGTACCGCCACCCGAGGTACCACCACCTTTACCCTCGTTGCCCGATGCACCGCCGCTTCGACCTGTTCCGCTCGTGCCACCGGATGTCGCCCCGGTCGATCCGCCGACGCCTGTGGGCCCGACAGCGCCGCTTCCGCCATTCCCGCTGTTACCCGGGCTACTACCGCCCGAGGTATTTCCGGCACCGTTGCCCACAGCGCCTCGGCCGGCATATATGTGCACCGCGCAAGCAGCCGGACTGGCGGCACAGGACGCCGTGTCCTCGGCGAGCATCATGACGGGGTCTGCGCTGGCGGTCGGGTCGGACGCGACGTCGGGCATCGAGTCCTGAGCAATCGCGTAAGAACAGCAGCACGCAAATGCGGCTGCGGCCAGCAAGGTCGTGCGATAGCACCGTCCCGCCGTGCGGGACCGTTGATTCGTTCTGCTCATTATTGATCTCCCCGATGCGCGCGATGCCTCGTCACGCGCGACCATCAACGTGTGATGCAGGGGACCAGCAACGATGCATTGTCGTATCGGCGGCCGATGCGTGTCGGACTGGCGTCAGAGGCCAGCCGGGAACACGAATCGGCACGCGGGCCCGCCGTGCGAATCCCTAACTGCGAGATTCGTGCCAACGGCCGGTCGTGTCCGTGGCGCAAGGCGCGCACGTACCGCGTGACAGCGCGTGATACGCCGTCATGAGCTTTTTGTTTCCGAAATGAAACGTCTGACTACGGCTATCGCGCCGTCGTGTCGGCAGCGCGCGGCCAGCGGTGGCAGAGGATCGACGCGATCCAGGCGACGAGAAACAGCGCGACGATGCCGTAACCGATCGCGCCGAAGCGCGCGCCAAGCGTGTCGAGCACATCGCGCACGGGGCCCGTCAGCGACAGCTTGTCGGCGAGCAGGCCGGCGGCCTCGATCACGCCGACCGCCAGCGCGACGGCTGCCGACAGCAGCGTGATGCTCGCGTTATAGAGCAGCTTGCGCCGCGGATCGTCCATCGCCCAGCCGTACGCATGGATCATCAGCACATTGTCGGTCGAGTCGATCAGCGTCATGCCGGCCGCGAACAGCGCGGGAAACAGCATGACCGAATGGATCGGCAGCGCGTGGCTCGCCTGCGTGGCCGCGATCGCGAGCAACGCGATTTCTGTTGCAGTATCGAAACCCAGGCCGAACAGCACGCCGACCGGATACATGTGCCCGCTTTTCGACACGAACCGGAACAGCGGGCGCAGCAGCCGCGACACGAGGCCGCTCGCGCGATGCGTGTGCGCGGCGCCGTGAGCTGCGTCCGGTGCGCCGCGATAGCGCCGCCACACGTCGCGCAGGATCACCAGGTTCATGCACGCGAGCACGAGCAGGAAGGTCGCGGACACCGCCGTGCCGATCGTGCCGCCGATCTCGCGGAATGCGTCGAAGCGGTCGCGCAGCGCGAACGCGCTCAGCGCGATGCCGAGCGTCGCGACGACCACGATCGTCGAATGGCCGAGCGAGAAGAACAGGCCGACCGTCACCGGACGCTGACCGTCCTGCATCAGCTTGCGCGTCGCGACGTCGATCGCGGCGATGTGATCGGCGTCGACCGCATGACGCAGCCCGAGCCCGTACGCGATCGCCGCGGTGCCCAGCAGCAGCGGATGGTCGTGCAGCACCGCGAGCGCCCACAGCCAGACGGCGACATTCGCGGCGATCAGGCCGGCATACAGCATCAGCAGGCGGCGCAGGGTAGGGGTGGGCGGCATCGGGGTGGTTCCATCGGACGAATCGCGATGCATTGTGGCACGCGCAAAAATGGCCCGGCGTGCCGATCAAAAACGGCGTCGGCGCATCGGCCACTCGCCGTGCCGCGTTGGACGGATGAAAAAAAGGCCCGTCCGGAACCGGACGGGCCTGAGGTCTGCGCGCAGCAGGGCGCGCACGCCGCGCTTACTTCACTTTCGCGTTGATCACGCCTTCCGACACGTTCGCCGGCGTTTCCGCGTAGTGCTTGAACTCCATCGTGTACGTCGCGCGACCTTGCGTCGCCGAGCGCAGCGACGTCGAATAGCCGAACATCTCCGCGAGCGGCACCTCGGCACGCACCAGCTTGCCGCCACCGCCCGCGATGTCCTCCATCCCCTGCACGATGCCGCGCCGGCTGGACAGGTCGCCCATCACGTTGCCCATGAAGTCCTCGGGCGTCTCGACCTCGACGGCCATCATCGGCTCGAGCAGCACCGGCTTTGCCTTGCGCATCGCTTCCTTGAAAGCCATCGAGCCGGCCATCCGGAACGCGTTTTCGTTCGAGTCGACGTCGTGGTACGAGCCGAACGTCAAGTGCACCTTCACGTCGACGACCGGGTAGCCCGCGAGCACGCCGCTCTTCAGCGTCTCGATGATGCCCTTGTCGACGGCCGGGATGAATTCGCGCGGAATCACGCCGCCCTTGATCTCGTCGAGGAACTCATAGCCCTTGCCGGGGTTCGGCTCCAGCGTGATCACCGCATGTCCGTACTGGCCGCGACCACCCGACTGCTTGACGAACTTGCCTTCGACATCGGCCGCCGTCGTGCGCACCGTTTCGCGATACGCGACCTGCGGCTTGCCGACCGTCGCTTCGACGCCGAACTCGCGCTTCATCCGGTCGACCAGGATTTCGAGGTGCAGTTCGCCCATCCCCGAGATGATCGTCTGGCCGGATTCCTCGTCGGTCTGCACGCGGAACGACGGATCTTCCTGCGCGAGACGATTCAGCGCGAGGCCCATCTTTTCCTGGTCGGCCTTCGTCTTCGGCTCGACCGCCTGCGAGATCACCGGCTCCGGGAATTCCATCTTCTCGAGGATGATCGGCTTGGCCGGATCGCACAGCGTGTCGCCCGTCGTCGCTTCCTTCAGGCCGACCGCAGCAGCGATGTCGCCGGCGCGGACCTCCTTGATTTCCTTGCGCTCGTTCGCGTGCATCTGCAGGATCCGGCCGAGCCGCTCCTTCTTGTCCTTCGTCGCGTTCAGGACCGTGTCGCCCGATTCGACGACGCCCGAATACACGCGGAAGAAGATCAGCTGGCCGACGAACGGGTCGGTCATGATCTTGAACGCGAGCGACGAGAACGGCTCGTCGTCGCTCGGGTGACGTTCCGCCGGCTTCTCCGGATCGTGGAAGTCGTGGCCGAGGATCGCGGGCACGTCGACCGGCGACGGCAGGTAGTCGATCACCGCGTCGAGCATCGCCTGCACGCCCTTGTTCTTGAACGCGCTGCCGCACAGCATCGGCACGATCTCGTTCGCGATGGTGCGCTGGCGCAGCGCGGCCTTGATCTCGTCCTCGGTCAGCGATTCATGGTCGTGCAGGTACTTCTCGAGCAGCTCCTCGCTCGCTTCCGCGGCGGCTTCGACCATCTTCTCGCGCCATTCGTGCGCGAGCTCGACGAGGTTCGCCGGGATGTCCTCATACGTGAATTTCACGCCCTGGCTTTCGTCGTCCCAGACGATCGCCTTCATCTTCACGAGATCGACGACGCCCTGGAAATGATCTTCCGCGCCGATCGGAATCTGGATCGGCACGGCGACGCCCTTCAGGCGCTCGCCGATCTGGCGCTGCACGCGGAAGAAGTCCGCGCCGATGCGGTCCATCTTGTTGACGAACGCGATGCGCGGCACCTTGTACTTGTTCGCCTGGCGCCACACGGTCTCGGATTGCGGCTGCACGCCGCCGACCGAGTCGTAGACCATGCACGCACCGTCGAGCACGCGCATCGAGCGCTCGACCTCGATCGTGAAGTCGACGTGCCCGGGGGTGTCGATGATGTTGATCCGGTGTTCCGGATAGTTGCCGGCCATGCCCTTCCAGAAGGCCGTGGTCGCGGCCGACGTGATCGTGATGCCGCGTTCCTGCTCCTGCTCCATCCAGTCCATCGTGGCCGCGCCGTCGTGCACTTCACCGATCTTGTGGCTCACACCGGTGTAAAACAGGATGCGCTCGGTCGTCGTGGTCTTGCCGGCATCGATGTGAGCGCTGATCCCGATATTGCGATAGCGCTCGATGGGGGTTTTGCGGGGCACGTGAACCTCCTGGTGGTTCGGATCGTAAGCGGGCCGGCTGCACCGGCCCGGGCTGGAACTAGCGAGATTTAAAGCATAGCGCTTGTCCGTGGCTTTTGCAGATGCGGGCACCATTGGCCGAATCAAGGCACGCGTCGCCGTCGGCCGGCGAAAAAAAACCGGCGCCCAACACAAGAATGGGCGGCCGGCTTCGGTCGACGTGCGGCGGCGCCGCGGCAATGGCCGTTACTGGGCCTTGGGCAGGCCTTCGAGCTTCATGCCAGGCTTGATGCCCTTCGCCGCGAACCAGCCCTTGCTCATTTCGAGCGCATAGACGCCGTTGTTGCGCGGGCAGTGGTTGTCGGTCGTCTCGGCCTTCATTTCATCGATGTCGGTGATCGTGCCGTCCGCGCGGATGAACGCGATCGACAGCGGAATCAGCGTGTTCTTCATCCAGAAGCAGTGCACGGCGTTCTCGTTGAACACGAACAGCATGCCTTCGTTCGGCGCGAGCTGCGACCTGTACATCAGCCCCTGTTCGCGGTCGGCGTCGTTCGCGGCGACGGCCGCGTCGATCACGTACATGCCGGCGCGCAGCTTCGCGCGCGGGAACTCGCTCGGCTGTTTGGCGCCGGGCGGCATCTGCGCGTGGGCGGTCTGCATGCCGAGTGCGAGGACGGCAAGCGCGGCGGGAAACACGGCGGCGCGCGCAAGGCGGCCGAGCGACGAGCGCAGGGAGAATCGCACAGCAGGGCTCCTATCGGGAAAACGAGACCCGCATGGTACGCGAAGCGCGCCGGCGGGCACAAAAAGAAAAAGGCAGATCGCCTTGCGGTGATCTGCCTTTCAACGCCGTAAGAACGGCAAGACTGCGTGTTCTTGACTGCGTTATTACAGCTTGCTTACTTAGTTCGAAGCAGCTGCCGGTGCTTCGGCTTCGCTAGCTGCCTTCTTTGCTGCGTGGTGCTTCTTTGCGTGGTGCTTCTTGGCAGCCTTGTGCTTTGCCGGTGCCGAAGCAGCTGCCGGAGCAGCAGCCGAAGCAGCTTCCGGAGCCGAAGCTTGTGCGAAAGCAGCCGTTGCGAAGAGGCCAGCGACCAGAGCGGCGATCAGTTTGTTCATGTTGTGTTCCTCAGCTTTAGTTAATTAACCAAATGACCCGGCAATAGGAGTCATGTCGTCTAACGGTGCCATCCACCTTTCGGTTGACAGACGCTTCGAGAAATTTCTCATTGCGCTGCGGGCGCCGAATCGTATTCGATGAAAACGTCGCTTTCGTGACGCAAACACGGATTCGGCTGCCAATGCCGGATAGCTAAGGTTGGCATCTGCGTGGTTTAACGCGCGATCTTCGCGGGCGGTTGACGAAAAAGACGACGAAAAATTCGCGCGGCGCGAATGCGTCATTCGGCGCGTGCGAAACCGTCCCACGGGGCCCGCGGCGGCAGCGCGATTGTTTCGCCTGGTGCAATTCCGAGCGCGAATATGTCGAGCGCGCCGATGCCGACGCGCACGAGACGCAACGTCGGGAAGCCGATCGCGGCCGTCATCCGCCGCACCTGCCGATTCTTGCCTTCGGTGATCGCGAGTTCGATCCACGTGGTCGGGATCGCGGCGCGATAGCGGATCGGCGGATTGCGCGGCCAAAGCGTGTCGGGCGGCTCGATGAATTCGGCGCGGCACGGGCGCGTCACGTAGTCGCCGAGGTCGACACCGCGCGCGAGCGCCTTCAGGTCGGCCTGGCCCGGCGCGCCGTCGACCTGCGCCCAGTAGCGCTTGACGAGCTTGTGGCGCGGCTCGGCGATGCGCGCCTGCAGCGCGCCGTCGTCGGTGAGCAGCAGCAGGCCCTCGCTGTCCGCGTCGAGCCGGCCGGCCGGGTAGACGCCGGGTGCTTTTACCCAGTCGCCGAGCGACGGCCGCGTCTCGTGCGCGGAAAACTGGCAAATCGTGCCGAACGGCTTGTTGAGGGCGATCAGGGTCATGGCGGGCGCCCGCCCGGCGTGCCGCGGGAAGCGGGACGGGCGGTCTATGGCAAATGGCGGAATCTTAATGCATAATACGGAACGGCAAGTCCTCTGTCTTATATAAGACATAAGGGAAGACTTGATACGCAGCTTCGCGCTTCGTGCCGCCGGCCCCGATTGGGGCGCTAGAATAGCGCTCGCTGTTGCCGTCACGAGGGTGGCAGGGCCACCTCGCCGCGCGCGCAGTTTCGACCAGCATCACCTGCTCAGCCACGTCACTGGAGTCGATCATGCCGTATCAGCACATCAAGGTTCCGGAGGGCGGTGACAAGATCACCGTCAACAAGGACTTCTCGCTCAACGTTTCCGATCAGCCGATCATTCCCTATATCGAAGGCGACGGTACGGGCTTCGACATCACGCCGGTGATGATCAAGGTCGTCGACGCGGCGGTCGCGCATGCGTACAAGGGCAAGCGCAAGATCCACTGGATGGAGATCTTCGCGGGCGAGAAGGCGACGAAGGTGTACGGTCCGGACGTGTGGCTGCCGGACGAAACGCTGCAGGTGCTGAAGGAATACGTGGTGTCGATCAAGGGGCCGCTCACGACCCCGGTCGGCGGCGGCATCCGTTCGCTGAACGTCGCGCTGCGCCAGGAGCTCGACCTCTACGTGTGCCTGCGCCCGGTCCAGTATTTCAAGGGCGTGCCGTCGCCGGTGCGCGAGCCGCAAAAGATCGACATGGTGATCTTCCGCGAGAACTCGGAAGACATCTACGCGGGCATCGAATGGGCCGCGGGCTCCGAGCAGGCGAAGAAGGTCATCAAGTTCCTGCAGGAAGAAATGGGCGTGAAGAAGATTCGCTTCCCGGAAACCTCGGGGATCGGCGTCAAGCCCGTGTCGACGGAAGGCACCGAACGTCTCGTGCGCAAGGCGATCCAGTATGCGATCGACAACGATCGCAAGTCGGTCACGCTGGTGCACAAGGGCAACATCATGAAGTTCACGGAAGGCCTGTTCCGTGACGCCGGCTATGCGCTCGCGCAGAAGGAGTTCGGCGGCGAGCTGATCGACGGCGGCCCGTGGATGCGCGTGAAGAACCCGAAGACGGGCAACGAGATCGTCATCAAGGATTCGATCGCCGACGCGTTCCTGCAGCAGATCCTGCTGCGTCCGGCCGAATACGACGTGATCGCGACGCTGAACCTGAACGGCGACTACATCTCCGACGCGCTGGCCGCTCAGGTCGGCGGCATCGGGATCGCGCCGGGCGCGAACCTGTCGGATTCGGTCGCGATGTTCGAGGCGACCCACGGCACGGCGCCGAAGTACGCGGGCAAGGATTACGTGAACCCCGGTTCCGAGATCCTGTCGGCGGAAATGATGCTGCGTCATCTCGGCTGGACGGAAGCGGCCGATACGATCATCGCCGCGATGGAGAAGTCGATCCTGCAGAAGCGCGTCACGTACGACTTCGCGCGCCTGATGGAGGGCGCGACGCAGGTGTCGTGCTCCGGCTTCGGCGAAGTGCTGATCGAGAACATGTAAGTCCCCTTCCGGGGCAGGCCGGCGGAACGCCGGCAGCCCCGGCGCCTACTGCCGGCGCCGGGGCATTTCATGAACGGCAGGTTTGTTGGCAGGGCGGTCCGGCATGCGGGCCGCGGCGCCGCGACGCGGCCCGCATGCCCTGCAAGGTAGAACATGACGGCCCTTGCAACACCACCGTCCGGCTAGCCGGCACGCCCCTTTCGCGATCGACCCGGTCGCTCCCCGCCGATTACCGTCGGCGCTCCTCAGTCCCAAATTTTCACGTAGCAACGCATCGACCATGTCCACTTCGCCCAAGATCATCTACACGCTCACCGACGAAGCGCCGGCGCTCGCGACCTATTCGCTGCTGCCGATCGTCAAGGCCTTCACGCGCTCGTCGGGCGTCGCCGTCGAAACGCGCGACATCTCGCTCGCTGGCCGCATCATCGCGGCATTCGCCGACATCCTGCCGCCGGAGCAGAAGGGTTCCGACGATCTGGCCGAACTGGGCCAGCTCACGCTGAAGCCGGAAGCGAACATCATCAAGCTGCCGAACATCAGCGCATCGGTGCCGCAACTCAAGGCCGCGATCGCCGAACTGCAGGCGCAAGGCTACAAGCTGCCGGCATACCCGGAAGAGCCGTCGACCGACGAAGAGAAGGCCGTCAAGGCCCGCTACGACAAGATCAAGGGCAGCGCGGTGAACCCGGTGCTGCGCGAAGGCAACTCCGACCGTCGCGCGCCGCTGTCGGTCAAGAACTACGCACGCAAGCACCCGCACAAGATGGGCGCATGGAAGGCGACGTCGAAGGCGCACGTCGCGCACATGAGCGAAGGCGACTTCTACGGCAGCGAGAAGTCGGCGCTGATCGCCGATGCCGGCAGCGTGAAGATCGAACTCACGACGGCCGACGGCGTGAAGAGGGTGCTGAAGGAAAAGACGGCCGTGAAGGCCGGTGAAGTCATCGATGCATCGGTGATGAGCCGCAAGGCGCTGCGCAGCTTCATCGAAGCGCAGATCGCCGACGCGAAGGCACAGGACGTGCTGTTCTCGGTGCACCTGAAGGCGACCATGATGAAGGTCTCGGACCCGATCCTGTTCGGTCACTTCGTGTCGGTGTTCTACCGCGACGCGCTCGCGAAGCACGCGGACGTGCTGGCGCAGGCCGGCTTCAACCCGAACAACGGCATCGGCGACCTGTACGCGCGCCTGAAGGACCTGCCGGCCGACACGCGCGAAGCGATCGAAGCCGACATCAAGGCCGAATACGCAGCGCGTCCGCGCCTCGCGATGGTCAACTCGGACAAGGGCATCACGAACCTGCACGTGCCGAGCGACGTGATCGTCGACGCATCGATGCCGGCGATGATCCGCGAGTCGGGCTGCATGTGGGGCCCGGACGGCGAACTGTACGACGCGAAGGCCGTGATTCCGGACCGCTGCTACGCGGGTGTCTACCAGGCCGTGATCGAGGACTGCAAGCAGCACGGCGCATTCGACCCGGTCACGATGGGCAGCGTGCCGAACGTCGGCCTGATGGCACAGGCGGCCGAGGAATACGGTTCGCACGACAAGACGTTCCAGATCCCGGCCGACGGTGTCGTGCGCGTCACGGACGAAGCCGGCAACGTGCTGCTCGAGCACGCGGTCGAGTCGGGCGACATCTGGCGCATGTGCCAGACGAAGGACGCTCCGGTGCAGGACTGGGTCAAGCTCGCGGTGAACCGCGCCCGCGCGACCGGCGCGCCGGCCGTGTTCTGGCTCGATCCGGCACGTGCGCACGACGCGCAGATCATCGCGAAGGTCGAACGCTACCTGAAGGATCACGACACGAACGGCCTCGACATCCGCATCATGACGCCGGAAGACGCCACGCGCTTCTCGCTCGAGCGCATCCGCGCCGGCAAGGACACGATCTCGGTCACGGGCAACGTGCTGCGCGACTACCTGACCGACCTGTTCCCGATCATGGAACTCGGCACCAGCGCGAAGATGCTGTCGATCGTGCCGCTGATGGCCGGCGGCGGGATGTTCGAAACGGGCGCGGGCGGCTCGGCACCGAAGCACGTGCAGCAGTTCGTCGAGGAAGGCTTCCTGCGCTGGGATTCGCTCGGCGAATTCCTCGCACTGGCTGCGTCGCTCGAACACCTCGGCAACGCGTACCAGAACCCGAAGGCGCTCGTGCTCGCGAAGACACTCGACCAGGCGACCGGCAAGTTCCTGGACGAGAACAAATCGCCGGCGCGCAAGGTCGGCGGTCTCGACAACCGCGGCAGCCACTTCTATCTGTGCCTCTACTGGGCGCAGGCGCTGGCCGAGCAGACCGAGGACGCTGCGCTGAAGGCGCAGTTCGAAGGTGTTGCGAAGGCGCTGTCCGACAGCGAAACGCGCATCCTGGAAGAACTGTCGGCGGCGCAGGGCAATGCGCAGGCAATCGGCGGCTACTATCGTCCGAACGTCGAGCTGACGAGCCGGGCGATGCGCCCGAGCGCAACGCTGAACGGCATCGTCGACGCGGTCGCCTGACGCAGGCCGCGCTCCCGCGCGCGCCACGGCAGCGGCGGCAGCCGATGCGCTGGCCTGGCGGCTCGCCGTTCCGCCGAACATGAAAACGCCCCGGTCACCCGGGGCG
Source organism: Burkholderia sp. AW49-1 (assembly GCF_053427845.1). Classification (NCBI taxonomy): domain Bacteria; kingdom Pseudomonadati; phylum Pseudomonadota; class Betaproteobacteria; order Burkholderiales; family Burkholderiaceae; genus Burkholderia; species Burkholderia sp. AW49-1. The sequence continues at coordinate 22,623 of NZ_JBSAXF010000023.1, forward strand.
TTTTTCGTTGCCGGCATGCCATTCAGACGTGGACGATTTCCCACTCGGCGATTTCGTGCGGCACTTCGAGCGTGGCCGTATCCAGTTCGGACAGTTGCTCGCAGTCGCCGCGGGAGATGTGGTCGGCCGCCACTTCCGGGCACGAGAACGCGCCGAGCAGGGCGTTGCCGAACGTCGCTTCCCAGCCGCCGTTACCCGGCAGGATGTAGAACGACCCGAGCGCTGAACCAAAGCGAAATCCCTTCATTTCCGTTCTCCCTTTCTGATCACAAGCGATTCTGTTGTGCCGCCCGCCGGTTCGTCCGGCTGTGGCCCGACTGGCTGCTTGCGCCGGATTCAGTATCGAACGTCTTGGCGAAGCGTCAGTGCATGGAACAAAGTCTACGTCCGGGGCCGCGCCCGATGGTGCGCGTAGAGCGCTTTCTCGAAACAAAAATTCGGTAGTAAAAACAGTGGCTTATTTCGCGTGTTTTGTATTGCGGAACGTTTTTTGGCATCGCGAAACAGCAAATTTGTGCCGTGCACCACGAATTTTTATAACGCAGGGACTTGTTCCGCATCGTGAAAAATCAGTGGGTTCGTGCACGGGTGGCGCCCGGCACGCCGATCGCGGGACGAGCGGCACGGGCGAATCGTCTCGACGGGACGTGGCGAAAGCGGGCGGCGAAGGCCGCCCGTCGGTGACGATTGCGGTGAATGCGGTGAGGTGCCGCAGCATCCGGCGACGATCGAAAACGCTCGACGATCCCGGTCCGGTCCGGTCCGTTCGTCCGAGCGGCCGCGCGCTGCGTCGTATCGACGCTCGCTCGCCGTCGCCGCGCCTCGGCCGGGGGCTGCGGTTATGATGACGCGGGCATCAGGATTCGCGTCGCGCACGAGCGCGTCTCCGTGCCAGCCGGCGCGAGTGTCACGACGGCCGCGCGACGCAGCACGAATAACGAGGAACGATTGATGATACGGAGAACCTTCCTGTCGCACGCCATCGGCGTCGCGGCCGCATCGCTGTTTGCGCGCACCGCCTGGGCGCAGCATGCCGGGCATACGGGCATGGCCGGCATGGATCAGATGGACGGCATGCCGGGCATGTCAGGGATGGCGGACCAAGCGCAGCACGCGAAGCGGGCGCCGGCCGCGCTCGCGGCCGCCGATGCGCTGCCAGCCGGCGCGCCGCTCGCATCGCTGCGCACGCTTGCGAACGAAAGCCGCGAGCCCGGCACGTTCCGTGCGACGCTGGTCGCCCAGCCGGCCGCGCGTCCGATGTTGCATGGTGCGCGTCCGACGACGTTCTGGCAGTTCGGCGCGGGCACGCAAGGGCCGGTGGTCGGCCCGCTGATCGACGTGCGCGAGGGCGACACGGTCGAAATCCGCTTCGTGAACAAGCTGCCGCAGCCATCGACGATCCACTGGCACGGCCTGCCGGTGCCGCCGGACCAGGACGGCAACCCGTCCGATCCGGTCGCGCCGGGCGGGTCGCGCGTGTATCGCTTCACGCTGCCGAAGGGGAGCGCCGGCACATACTGGTATCACCCACATCCACACATGATGACCGCCGAGCAGGTGTTCCGCGGACTGGCGGGCCCGTTCGTCGTGCGTGCCGCGGACGATCCGCTCGCCGGCTGGCCCGAGCGCAACCTGTTCGTGTCCGACCTGAAGCTCGCGCGCGACGGCACGATTCCGCCGAACGACATGATGGACTGGATGAACGGCCGCGAAGGCCAGTTCGTGCTGGTCAACGGTGCGCGCCGGCCGCGGATCGACGTCGCCGGCGACGAGCGCTGGCGCGTGTGGAACGCGTGCAGCGCGCGCTACCTGCGCGTTGCGTTCGACGACGGCCGAGCGTTCGAGCAGGTCGGCACCGACGGCGGGTTGTTCGATGCACCGCGCCGCGTGACGTCGCTGCTGCTCGCGCCGGGCGAGCGCGCGGAACTGCTGGTGCGCGCGGGCGATCGCGCGTCACGCACGGTGCTGCAGGCGGCCGAATACGACCGCCGCAAGATGGCAATGTCGCACGACGGCGGCCACGGCAGTCTGCCGCCCGATCCGGCTCTGCCGCTCGCCGACGTCGCGTTCGCGCCGGCCGCCGCCCGTGCGCTGCCGGCCACGCTGCGCGCGGTGCCGGCCCTCGGCGAACCGGTCGCGCACAAGGAAGTCGCGTTCGGCGAGGAGATGGACATGGATGCGATGATGAACAGCCCGGCGCATGGCCGCCCGGCCGGGATGCGCTTCACGATCAACGGCGCGACCTACGCGCCGCACCGTGCGACGCTGACGAGCCGCCGCGGCGAGGTCGAACGCTGGGCGATTCGCAACGCCACCGACATGGACCACCCGTTCCATTTGCACGGCACGCAATTCCAGGTGATCGAGCGCGCATCGAACGGCACGCGCACGAGCGAACCGTTCCGCGCGTGGCGCGACACCGTGAACGTGCGCAGCGGCGAGACCGTGACGATACTCGTCATGCAGGACATGCCCGGCGAGCGCATGTTTCATTGCCATATTCTCGAACACGAGGATCTCGGCATGATGGGCACGCTGAACGTCGTGTAACGAGTATTGAATATGTTTCACGCGTATGACGGCATTCGATCTGCGCGTGCGACAAGACAATACGTGTTCAATTATCGGGATTGAACGAAAAGGCCGGCCAATCGAATTAACGCGTGGCCGGCCTGAAAAAAAAGAAACCCGGCGCAATGCCGGGTTTCTTCGTCTGATATCCGGTGCCTTTACGCGGCCTGGATGTTCGACGCTTGCTTGCCCTTCGGCCCTTGAACGACCTCGAAGCTCACCTTCTGGCCTTCCTTCAGGGTCTTGAAGCCCTGCATGTTGATGGCCGAGAAGTGCGCAAACAGATCTTCACCGCCCTCGTCGGGAGTGATGAAACCGAAGCCCTTCGCGTCGTTGAACCACTTAACGATACCAGTTGCCATTTTCCTACTTCCCCTGTCACACAGTCGCTGCTACTTACCACGAGCACGCTCGAAAAGCTAAACGACCGGAAAATACAGCCGTTCCCCCCTCACAAGCTCACCTTCGGCCTCTTTCATTTCGCCAACCGACGAGTTGAAAAAAGTGCCAGCTTGATTGTTGGCGCTCTTTATTTGAGTGTCAAGCGGAATTTTTAGACGGTTAGAGGGCCGTTGTAAAGAACCCATTTTCAGGGTTTTTCCGGCTTTGCTTTGCAGCATGCCGCCGAGCGCGCGGACTTGAAAAGTCGCATAATCGGCTCATATACCAGGCTCGAGTGACACGCGATCGAGTCGTCCCGGCTTGTGGGATACTGGATGCGGATGCGACGTCCGGTGCGGTTTCCCCCTGACGGTTCGTGTTCCGCGCCACGCGTGAAAGCCGGCACCGCAGCCGGCTTTCGTATGGCACGAAGACGATCGCGAGTCGTCGGGAACCAGGGAGGGCGCCGGCCGGTCGGTCGGGTAATGGCAGGATTGCGGGCCTGTCCGAGTTGTTTAGAATGGGTGTATGGCGATTATCCCGGACAAGCAGGACAGCACCGTCCTGGAACGCAAGCAGCAGAAGCTCAAGCCGCCTTCGATGTACAAGGTGGTGCTGCTGAACGACGACTTCACGCCGATGGAGTTCGTCGTGATGGTCGTACAGGAGTATTTCAAGAAGGATCGCGAGACGGCCACGCAGATCATGCTGAAGGTCCATCGCGAAGGGCGAGGGGTTTGTGGGGTCTATACGCGGGACATCGCGTCGACCAAGGTTGAGCAAGTCGTTACCCATGCGCGGCAGGCCGGGCATCCGCTGCAGTGCGTGATGGAGGAAGCATGATTGCCCAGGAATTGGAAGTCAGCCTGCACATGGCGTTCATGGAAGCACGCCAGGCGCGCCATGAGTTCATTACGGTCGAGCATCTGCTGCTGGCCCTGCTGGATAATCCGACGGCAGCCGAAGTGTTGCGCGCGTGTGCGGCCAACATCGAGGACTTGCGTCAGAACCTGCGCAATTTCATCCACGACAACACACCTACCGTCCCGGGCACCGACGATGTCGATACCCAGCCGACGCTCGGTTTCCAGCGCGTGATCCAGCGCGCGATCATGCACGTCCAGTCCACGTCGAACGGCAAGAAGGAAGTCACCGGCGCGAACGTGCTGGTCGCGATCTTCGGCGAGAAGGACTCGCACGCCGTCTATTACCTGCAGCAGCAGGGCGTCACGCGTCTGGACGTGGTGAACTTCATTTCGCATGGCATCGCGAAGACGAACGGCGGCGAGGCCGCGAAGTCGACCGACGCGAACGCCGAAAGCGAAGATGCGAACGCGCAGAAGGAAACGCCGCTCGCGCAGTTCACGCAGAACCTGAACCAGATGGCGAAGGACGGCCGCATCGACCCGCTGATCGGCCGCGAGCCGGAAGTCGAGCGCGTCGTGCAGGTGCTGTGCCGCCGCCGCAAGAACAATCCGCTGCTCGTCGGCGAAGCCGGCGTCGGCAAGACCGCGATCGCCGAAGGGCTCGCGTATCGCATCACGCGCGGCGAAGTGCCCGACATCCTCGCGAACGCGCAGGTGTATTCGCTCGACATGGGTGCGCTGCTCGCGGGCACCAAGTATCGCGGCGACTTCGAGCAGCGTCTGAAGACGGTGCTGAAGGAACTGAAGGAACGGCCGCACGCGATCCTGTTCATCGACGAAATTCACACGCTGATCGGCGCGGGTGCCGCTTCGGGCGGCACGCTCGACGCATCGAACCTGCTGAAGCCGGCGCTGTCGTCGGGCACGCTCAAGTGCATCGGCGCGACCACGTTCACCGAATATCGCGGCATCTTCGAAAAGGACGCGGCGCTGTCGCGGCGCTTCCAGAAGGTCGACGTGACGGAGCCGACCGTCGAGCAGACGGTCGCGATCCTGCGCGGGCTGAAGTCGCGCTTCGAGGAGCATCACGGCGTCAAGTATTCGTCGGGTGCGCTGTCGGCCGCGGCCGAGTTGTCGGCACGCTTCATCACCGACCGTCACCTGCCGGACAAGGCGATCGACGTGATCGACGAAGCGGGCGCCGCGCAGCGCATCCTGCCGAAGTCGAAGCAGAAGAAGACGATCGGCAAGAGCGAGATCGAGGAAATCATCTCGAAGATCGCGCGCGTGCCGGCGCAGAGCGTGTCGCAGGACGATCGCAGCAAGCTGCAAACGCTCGATCGCGACCTGAAGAGCGTCGTGTTCGGCCAGGATCCGGCGATCGACGCACTCGCTGCGTCGATCAAGATGGCGCGCGCGGGTCTCGGCAAGATGGACAAGCCGATCGGCGCGTTCCTGTTCTCCGGCCCGACGGGCGTCGGCAAGACCGAAGTGGCGCGCCAGCTCGCGTTCACGCTCGGCATCGAGCTGATCCGCTTCGACATGTCGGAATACATGGAGCGTCACGCGGTGAGCCGCCTGATCGGCGCGCCGCCGGGCTACGTCGGGTTCGACCAGGGCGGCCTCCTGACGGAAGCCGTCACGAAGAAGCCGCACTGCGTGCTGCTGCTCGATGAAATCGAGAAGGCGCATCCGGATATCTTCAACGTGCTGCTGCAGGTGATGGATCACGGCACGCTGACGGACAACAACGGCCGCAAGGCGGATTTCCGCAACGTCATCATCATCATGACGACGAACGCGGGCGCCGAGTCGATGCAGAAGGCGACGATCGGCTTCACGACGCGCCGCGAGACGGGCGACGAGATGACCGACATCAAGCGCCTGTTCACGCCGGAGTTCCGCAACCGTCTGGATGCGATCATCAGCTTCCGCTCGCTCGATGAGGAAATCATCATGCGCGTGGTCGACAAGTTCCTGATCCAGCTCGAGGAGCAATTGCACGAGAAGAAGGTCGACGCGCTCTTCACCGACGCGTTGCGCAAGCATCTCGCGAAGCACGGCTTCGACCCGCTGATGGGCGCGCGGCCGATGCAGCGGCTGATCCAGGACACGATCCGTCGCGCGCTGGCCGATGAACTGCTGTTCGGCAAGCTCGTCAATGGTGGTCACGTGACGGTCGACGTCGACGAAAACGACAAGGTGCAGTTGTCGTTCGACAAGCTGGCGAATCCGCCGCACAAGCCGAACGAAGAGACGGTCGAAGTCGAGTAAGCGATAATTCGTTGTTCATGCGAACGGCGCGGGAAGTTTTCCGCGCCGTTTCGCTTTGTCTGGCGCCGGTGGCGCGATGGTGGTGCAGGGGAGTGGTAACGCGGTGACACAACAACAACGGTCGTTCGACAACATCGTCGCGCGCGAACAAGGGTTGCGCCATGCGCTGACGTCGGGGCAGATGGCGATGATCGCGATCGGCGGCGCGATCGGCACGGGGCTGTTCCTCGGCAGCGGGTTCGCGATCGGGCTCGCGGGCCCGAGCGTGCTGGTTTCGTACGCGATCGGCGCGCTGATCGCGCTGCTGCTGATGGGCGCGCTCGCGGAAATGACGGTCGCGCATCCGACGGCCGGCTCGTTCGGTGCGTACGCTGAGCATTATGTCGGCCCGCTCGCGGGCTTTCTCGTGCGCTATGCGTACTGGTTCGCGGTCGTGTTCGCGATCGGCACCGAGATCAGCGCGATCGCCGTCTTCATGAAGTACTGGTTCCCGGCCGTGCCCGGCTGGTACTGGGTGATCGGCTTCTCTGCGTTGCTGATCGCGGTGAACCTCGCGAGCGTCACGCTGTACGGGTCGGTCGAATACGCGTTTTCGTTGCTGAAGATCGCGGCGATCGTCGTGTTCATCGTGCTCGGCGCGTATCTCGTGTGGTCGGCGCCGGCGGCTTCGGGCATCGGCTTCGCGAACTACACCGCGCACGACGGCTTCATGCCGAAAGGGCCGTGGGGCACTTGGGTCGCGGTGATCGTCGCGATCTTCAGCTACATGAGCATCGAGGCGGTCGCGATCGCGGCCGGCGAGGCGCGTGATCCGCAGCATGCGGTCACGCGCGCGTTCCGCTCGACGGTATTCCGGCTCGTGCTGTTCTACCTGCTCACGCTGTCGCTGATGCTCGCGATCGTGCCCTGGACGCAAGCCGGCACCAACGAAAGCCCGTTCGTGAAGGTGATGGCTGCAACGCACGTGCCGTATGCGGCCGGCGTGATCAACTTCGTGTTGCTGATCGCGGCGCTGTCGGCGATGAACAGCCAGCTCTACGTGACGACGCGGATGATGTTCAGCCTGTCGCGCGCGCGGCTCGCGCCGGCCGTGTTCGGCCGGCTCGGCAACAACGGCGTGCCGCGTGCGGCGCTGTGGATCTCGACCAGCGGCGTCGCGGTTGCGGCCGTGCTGGTCGCGCTGTCGCCGGATACCGCGTTCACCGTGATGATGGCGATCGCGATGTTCGGCGCGCTGTTCACGTGGCTGATGATTTTCGTTACGCACCTGCGGTTTCGCGCGCAGTATCGCGGCCCCGCGCTCGCGTTCCGGATGTGGGGGCACCCGTTCGGCAGCCTGCTCGGTGCGGGGCTCGTCGGCGCGATCCTGCTCACGACCGCGTTCACGCGCGAATTCAGGATGACGATGGTGGTCGGCGTCGTGTTCGCCGTGCTGCTCACGCTTGCGTACGCACTGCACTATCGGCACCAGCACGCGCGTTGACGCGTGGCGTCGCGCACCGCCGGCTACACGGTGCTGCCACGCCGCTAAGGTCCCGTTAAGCCGGGGGCGACTACATTCGAACCTGTCCGCGACCCGGGCTGGCGCACGCCGGCCCGCCGCTCTCTGCAAAAAAGGTTCGAATGAACAAGCTTCCCGAAATCACACTCGCGTTCTGGATCATGAAGATCTGCGCGACGACGCTCGGCGAGACCGGCGGTGACTTGCTGTCGATGACGCTGAACGTCGGCTATGCGGTGAGTTCGATCCTGCTGTTCGGTTTCTTTCTCGTGACGCTGGGCGCACAGCTCCGAACGACGCAGTATCGCCCGGCGATCTACTGGGCGGTGATCGTCGCGACGAGCACCGCCGGCACGACGATGTCCGATTTCATGGACCGGACGCTCGGCCTCGGCTACGCCGCCGGCTCGTCGATTCTCGTCGCGATCCTGCTGGCGATCTTCACGGTATGGCGCCGGAGCGGCGAATCGCTGTCGGTCGACCTGATCCGCACGCGCAAGGTCGAACTGCTGTACTGGATCGCCATCCTGTTCTCGAACACGCTCGGCACCGCGCTCGGCGATTTTCTCGCGGACAGCTCGGGCCTCGGCTTCGGCGGCGGCGCGCTGCTGATCGGCGGGCTGCTCACTCTGATCGTTCTGGCCCACTATTTCACGCGCATGTCAGGCGTGCTGCTGTTCTGGGCCGCATTCGTGCTCACGCGCCCGTTCGGGGCGACGGTCGGCGACCTGCTGACGAAACCGGCTGCCAAGGGTGGGGCTCGCGCTCGGCACCGTCGGATCGTCGGCGGTGCTGCTCGGCGTACTCGTCGCGATGGTGATCTACGCAAGCATCGTGCAGGCACGGCGACGCGAGCTCGTGCCCGCGCGGATCGCGCAGACGGCCGATCGGTGAACGGTCACGGAAAAAGGAAAGGGCCGCGAGGCCCCGTTTTTTTGCATGGCGTCGTTCAGTGTCGGCCGGTGCTGCCGAAGCCGCCTTCGCCGCGATCGCTTTGCGCGAAGTCGTCGACGATGTTGAATTGCGCCTGCACGACCGGCACGATCACGAGCTGCGCGAGCCGCTCGAACGGGTTCAGCACGAACTCGGTCTGGCCGCGGTTCCACGTCGAGATCATCAGCTGACCCTGGTAGTCGGAATCGATCAGGCCGACGAGGTTGCCGAGCACGATGCCATGCTTGTGGCCGAGGCCCGAGCGCGGCAGGATCAGCGCCGCGTAGCCGGGATCCGCGAGGTGGATCGCGAGGCCGGTCGGCACGAGCGTCGTTTCGCCAGGCTGCAGCGTGACGGGCGCGTCGATGCACGCGCGCAGGTCGAGGCCCGCGCTGCCGGTGGTGGCGTAGGCGGGCAGGTAGTCGCGCATGCGCGCGTCGAGAATCTTCAGATCGAGTTTCATGCGGTCGTCGAATCGGTCGGGAAGGGCGCGGCGGCGCGGGCCGCCGCGCGGGTGATCAGATCAGGCGGTTGTCCGGCAGGCGCTTCGCGATTTCCGCGACGAGCACGTGCGCGAGTTCGTCCTTCGGGGCGCGCGGCAGGCGCGTGAGGCCGGCCGCCTCGAACAGCACGACTTCGTTGTCGTCGCGGCCGAACGTCAGCGGGCCGAGATTGCCGACCAGGAGCGGCACGTTCTTGCGCTTGCGCTTCTCGTCGCCGTGCACGTCGAGGTCGCCGCTTTCGGCCGCGAACCCGACGCAATACGGCGGATCGGGCAGCGCCGCGACCGACGCGAGGATGTCCGGGTTCTCGACGAACGCGAGCGCCGGCATCTTGCGGTCGGCCGTCTTCTTCATCTTGTGCTCGGCCGGATGATCGACGCGCCAGTCGGCGACCGCGGCCACCGCGATGAAGATGTCGGCGTCGGACACGGCTTGCATCACCGCGTCGTACATCTGCTGTGCCGTCTGCACGTCCTGGCGGTATACGCCCCACGGCGTGTCGAGCGCAACCGGCCCCGCGACGAGATGCACGTCGGCGCCGGCCTGCTGCGCGGCGCGCGCGAGCGCGAAGCCCATCTTGCCGCTCGAGCGGTTCGTGAGGCCGCGCACCGGATCGAGCGGCTCGAACGTCGGGCCGGCCGTGATCAGCACGCGACGGTGCGCGAGCACCTTCGGCGCGAAGTGCGCGACGATCGCTTCATAGATCGCCTCGGGTTCGAGCATGCGGCCGTCGCCGACTTCGCCGCACGCCTGCGCGCCCGAATCGGGGCCGAGCACCGACACGCCGTCGGCGCGCAGTTGCGCGGCGTTGCGCTGCGTGGCCGGGTTCTGCCACATCTGGCGGTTCATCGCAGGCACGACGAGCAGCGGGCAGTCGCGCGCGATGCACAGCGTCGACAGCAGGTCGTCAGCGAACCCGTGCGCGAGCTTCGCGAGGAAATCCGTCGATGCGGGCGCGATCACGATCGCGTCGGCTTCGCGCGACAGGTCGATGTGCGCCATGTTGTTGTCGATGCGCGCATCCCACTGGCTCGTGTAGACGGGCCGGCCGGACAGTGCCTGCATCGTCACGGGCGTGATGAACTGCGTGGCGGCTTCGGTCATCGCGACCTGCACGGTCGCGCCCGCCTTCGTCAGCAGCCGGGTGAGCTCGGCGATCTTGTAGCAGGCGATGCCGCCCGTCAGGCCGAGAACGAGGTGTTTTCCTGCGAGTTCTGCGTGTGCCAACTCAGGCCTCCAAGGGTCAAACGGAACGGCCGGCGCGAAGCCGGCCGTCGACACCGAGTATGCGCGCTCAGCGCGAGCCGCGCACGCGACGCAGTTCGTCGTAGATCAGCAGCACCGCACCGATCGTGATCGCGGAATCGGCGAGGTTGAACGCCGGGAAGTGCCAAGCGCCGAGATGGAAATCGAGAAAGTCGATCACGTGGCCGTAGATCAGCCGGTCGATCACGTTGCCGAGCGCGCCGCCGAGGATCAGCGCGAGCGACAGGCTGAACAGCCGCTGCTGGCCGTGACGGCGCAGCAGGAAGCAGATCACGAGCGTCGCGCCGATGCCGAGCGCGGTGAACGCCCAGCGCTGCCAGCCGCTCGCGGTCGACAGGAAGCCGAACGCGGCGCCGCGGTTGTATACCAGCACGAGGTTGAAGAACGACGTCAGCGCATGCTGCGCGCCGTACGCGAACGTTTTCAGGATCGCGATCTTCGACAGCTGGTCGAACAGAATCACGATCAGCGAAATGCCGAGCCAGGGCGCGAGCGCGCCGCTGGCCGGTTTCGACACAGTCTTCGCCATATTCAAGCAGCGCTCCGGTTTTCGCCGTTTTCAAACAGGTTGGAGAAGCAGCGGCCGCACAGCGTCGGATGATCGGCGTGCGCGCCGACGTCCTCGCGGTAGTGCCAGCAGCGTTCGCACTTCTGGTACTTCGACGCCGCGACGTCGACGCTTTCCTGCGCTTCGTCGTCGACCTTCACGACCGTTGCCGCCGACGTGATCAGCACGAACTTCAGGTCTTCGCCGAGGCTCGTGAGTGCGTCGTAGCGCGCGCCGCTCGCATGCACGGCCACTTCCGCCTGCAGCGACGAACCGATGCGGTTCGCGGTGCGTGCTTCCTCGAGCGCCTTGGTCACGTTGCCGCGTACGTCGCGCAGCAGTGCCCACTTCTCGATCAGCGCGGGCGCGCCGGCGACTTCCGGATACGCGTAGTAGGTTTCCGTGAACACGGTGTCACTGGCCGGCTGGAACACCTTCCACGCTTCTTCCGCGGTGAACGACAGGAACGGCGCGAGCACGCGCAGCAGACCGTGCGTCAGGTGGTACAGCGCGGTCTGCGCGGAGCGGCGCGCGTGCGAATCGGGTGCGCTCGTGTACAGACGGTCCTTCAGCACGTCGAGGTAGAAGCCGCCGAGGTCTTCCGAGCAGTACGTCTGCAGCTTCGCGACGACCGGGTGGAACTCGTACTTCTCGTAGTGGCCGAGCAGTTCCGTCTGCAGTTGCGCGGAGAACGCGACCGCGTAGCGGTCGATCTCGAGCCATTCGCCGACCGGCACCGCGTGCTGCGCATAGTCGAAGTCCGACAGGTTCGCGAGGAGGAAGCGCAACGTGTTGCGGATGCGGCGATAGCCTTCGGTCACGCGCTTCAGGATTTCCTCGGAGATCGCGAGCTCGCCCGAATAGTCGGTCGACGCGATCCACAGGCGGATGATTTCCGCGCCGAGACGGTTCGCGACTTCATGCGGGTCGATGCCGTTGCCGAGCGACTTGCTCATCTTGCGGCCTTCGCCGTCGACCGTGAAGCCATGCGTGAGCAGGCCCTTGTACGGTGCGCGGCCGTCGATCATCGACGCGGTCAGCAACGACGAGTGGAACCAGCCGCGGTGCTGGTCCGAGCCTTCGAGGTACAGGTCGGCCGGGAACTGCAGCTGATCCTTGTGCGAGCCGCGCAGCACGTGCCAGTGCGTCGTGCCCGAATCGAACCACACGTCGAGCGTGTCGCGGTTCTTTTCGTACAGGTTCGCGTCGTCGCCGATCAGCTCGCGCGGGTCGAGCGTCTGCCATGCCTCGATACCCGACTGCTCGACGCGTTTCGCGACTTCCTCGAGCAGCTCGAGCGTGCGCGGGTGCAGCTCGCCGGTTTCCTTGTGCACGAAGAACGCCATCGGCACGCCCCATTGGCGCTGGCGCGACAGCGTCCAGTCGGGACGGTTCGCGATCATGCTGAACAGCCGCTGCTTGCCCCACGACGGGTAGAACGCGGTCGCCTCGACGCCTTCGAGCGCGGTTTCGCGCAGCGTCTTGCCATCGTCGCGCGGCGTGACGTCCATGCCGGCGAACCACTGCGAAGTCGCGCGGTAGATGATCGGCGTCTTGTGGCGCCAGCAGTGCATGTAGCTGTGCGTGTACTTCTCGCTGCGCAGCAGCGAGCCGGCCGCGTTCAGCGCGTCGACGATCTTCGGGTTCGCGTCCCAGATCGACAGGCCGCCGAACAGCGGCAGCGATTCGATGTAGCGACCGTCGCCCATCACCGGGTTGATGAAGTCCGAATCGGTCATCCCGTGCGCCTTGCACGACTGGAAGTCCTCGATGCCGTAGGCCGGCGACGAGTGCACGACGCCGGTACCCGTGTCGGTCGTCACGTAGTCGCCGAGGTAGACGGGCGCGGTGCGCTTGTAGCCGGGGTGGGCCGATGCGAGCGGGTGGTGGAAGCGCAGGTTCGCGAGTTTCACGCCGGGCGCGGTCGCGACGACGCGGCCCGTCAGCTTGAAGTCGGTCATGCAGGCTTCGACGCGTTCTTCCGCGATGATCAGCAGCCCGCGCTCGGTGTCGACCAGCGCGTAGACGATTTCCGGATGGAGGTTCAGCGCTTGGTTGGCGGGGATCGTCCACGGCGTGGTGGTCCAGATCACGATGCCGCCCTCGGCGCGCGGCAGCGCCGGCAGGCCGAACGCCTGCGCGGTCTTTTCCGGTTCCGCGAACGCGAACATCACGTCGATCGTCGGGTCGGTGCGGTCCTTGTACTCGACTTCCGCCTCGGCGAGTGCCGAGCCGCAGTCGAAGCACCAGTTCACCGGCTTCAGCCCGCGATACACGTAGCCCTTCTCGATGATCTTGCCGAGCGCGCGGATCTCTTCCGCCTCGTTGACGAAGTTCATCGTCTTGTACGGGTTCGACCAGTCGCCGAGCACGCCGAGGCGCTTGAAGCCGACCTTCTGCTTCTCGATCTGCTCGGTCGCGTACGCGCGCGCCTTGCTCATCACTTCGGCCGCCGGCAGCGACTTGCCGAACTGCTTCTCGATCTGGATCTCGATCGGCATCCCGTGGCAATCCCAGCCCGGCACGTACGGCGCGTCGAAGCCGGCCATGTTGCGCGACTTCACGACGATGTCCTTCAGGATCTTGTTGACCGCGTGACCGAGGTGGATGTCGCCGTTCGCATACGGGGGGCCGTCGTGCAGGATGAACTTCGGCCGGCCCTGGCTGGCCGCGCGGATCTTGTCGTAGATCCCGCGCTCTTCCCATTCCTTGACCCACTGCGGTTCGCGCTTGGGCAGGTCGCCGCGCATCGGGAACGGCGTGTCGAGCAGGTTGACCGGATACTTGGCCTGCGGTTTCGAATCGGCTTTCTTGTTGCTCATGATGGGATCGCTATCTAAATCGGGGGACGCTCGTGCGTCGTGAATCGGGGATGCGCGCGTGTCGGCGGCGCGAAGGTGCGGCGCGGGGCGCCGCCGGCCGGATCAGCTAATTCGGTCGGTCGCCGATGTCGCGAAGCCGGTCGCGCGGCTGCCCGGCGCGCGGTCGCGCTCGATGAAGTACGCGCGCGCGTTCGCGACGTCCAGCGCGATCGCGCGCGACAGCGCCTCGAGATCGTCGAACTTCGCCTCGTCGCGCAGCTTCTTCAGGAATTCGACGCGGATGAGCTTGCCGTACGCGTCGCCGTGCCAGTCGAGCAGGTGGACTTCGAGCAGCACGCGGCCGGAATCGTCGACGGTCGGGCGCAGCCCGAGGCTCGCGACGCCCGGCAGCGGGGCGGGGCCCAGGCCGTGCACCTGCACGACGAAGATGCCCGCGAGCGCCGGCCGCTTGTGTGCAATCGGCAGGTTCAGGGTCGGGAAGCCGAGGTCGCGGCCGAGCTTCAGCCCGTGCGCGACGTGGCCGCTGATCGCGTAGCCGTGGCCGAGCGCCTGCGCGGCCGCGTCGAGATCGCCCGCGGCGAGCGCCGCGCGCACGCCCGAGCTGGAGATGCGCGTGCCGTCGCTGCCGGCGACCGTGCCCATCTGCTCGACCTCGAAGCCGTACTGCTCGCCGGCCGCCTTCAGCGTGTCGAAGGTGCCCGCGCGCTTCGCGCCGTAACAGAAGTCGTCGCCCACCATCATCCAGCGCGTGTGCAGCCCGCCGACCAGCGTGCGTTCGACGAACGCCTGCGGCGACTGGCTCGCGAAGGTATGGTTGAAGTGCTCGACGACGACGCGGTCGACGCCGTGTTCGCGCAGCGCTTCCAGCTTGTCGCGCAGCATCGCGATGCGCGGCGGCGCGCCGGCCGGGTTGAAGAATTCGCGCGGATGCGGCTCGAAGGTCATCACGCACACGGGCAGGCCGCGCGCGTCCGCTGCCGCGCGCACGCGCGCGAGCAGGGCCTGGTGGCCGCGATGGACACCGTCGAAGTTGCCGATCGTCAGCGCGCACGGCGCGCGGCTCTCGGCGTTGGGCAGGCCGCGGAAGACTTTCACGATAGCGGATGCAGCGTCGGGGAATGGGCGGTGGAATGCCGCAAAGCAGAAGATTATAAACGTTCGGGCGGCCCGGCGGCCGAGAAGGGGGGAAACGCGGGGGCGAATGGTAAAATTCGCGGATGAAAAAACTCGTGATCCTGATTTCCGGTCGCGGCAGCAACATGGAGGCCATCGTCCGCGCGTGCGCGCAGGAGCGCTGGCCGGCCGAGGTCGCCGCCGTGATCGCCAACCGGCCCGACGCGGCCGGCCTGGCTTTTGCCGCGTCGCACGGGGTGGCGACCGCTGTGGTCGACCACCGGTCGTTCGACAGCCGCGACAGCTTCGACGCCGCGCTCGCCACCGAGATCGACCGCTTCGCGCCCGATCTCGTCGTGCTCGCCGGCTTCATGCGCATCCTCACGCCCGATTTCGTCAGACGATATGAAGGCCGGCTGCTGAACATCCACCCGTCGCTGCTGCCGAGCTTCAAGGGCATCCACACGCACCAGCAGGCGCTGGATGCCGGCGTCGCGCTGCATGGCGCGAGCGTGCATTTCGTGATTCCCGAACTCGACAGCGGCGCGATCGTCGCGCAGGGCGCGGTGCCCGTGCGCGCCGGCGACGACGCGGCCGCGCTCGCGCAGCGCGTGCTGACGGTCGAGCACGTGCTGTATCCGCGTGCGGTGCGCTGGTTCGTCGAGGGGCGCCTGCGCCTCGAGAACGGCCGGGCAGTGGTGGCGCCGGAAGAGGCGCGCTGGATTTTCGCGGATCAACCGCATACCGAAACGAGCGAGGGCGTATGAAGCTGCACGGATTCCTGATTGGCCAGACCGAGACCTTGCTGGCCGAGGTGCTGAAGTTCACCGGCCCCGCCGACGCGACCACGAGCCGGTTCTTTCGCGCGCACCCGAAGCTCGGCCATGCCGAGCGTGGCGTGATCGCCGAGGCGGTGTTCGCGGTGCTGCGCCGGAAGATGGAGTTTTCGCACCTGGCCGAGAGCGGCACGGGCAGCCCCGCGCGGCGCCTGACGCTGCTCGGCCTGATGCAGACGCTCGGCCGCAATGCGCTCAAGCCGTTCGTGTCCGACACCGAGGCCGCGTGGCTCGAGCACGTGTCGAAGATCGATCCGGCGAGCCTGCCGGTGCGCGTGCGCACGAACCTGCCGGACTGGATCTACCAGGCGCTGTCGGCCCGTTTCGACGCCGAGGAGCTCGCGCAGCTCGCCGCGGCGCTGAACTACCCGGCGCCGCTGGACCTGCGCGCCAACGCGCAGAAGGCGACGCGCGAACAGGTGATCGACGCGCTGCGCGCGAACGGTATCGACGCGGGCGAGACGCCGTTCGCGCCGCAGGGCGTGCGCGTCGTCGGCAAGCCGGCGCTCACGCGCCTGAAGCTGTTCGAGGAAGGCCAGATCGAGGTGCAGGACGAGGGCAGCCAGCTGCTGTGCTCGCTGGTCGCGCCGCGCCGCGGCGAGATGGTCGTCGATTTCTGCGCGGGCGCCGGCGGCAAGACGCTCGCGCTCGGCGCGATGATGCGCTCGACGGGGCGCCTGTATGCGTTCGACGTGTCGGAAAAGCGCCTCACGAAGCTGAAGCCGCGCCTCGCACGTAGCGGGCTGTCGAACGTGAATCCGGTGCTGATCGACAGCGAGCACGACGCGAAGATCAAGCGGCTCGCCGGCAAGATCGACCGCGTGCTGGTCGACGCGCCGTGCAGCGGCCTCGGCACGCTGCGCCGCAACCCCGATCTCAAGTGGCGCCAGACGCGCACGTCGATCGAGGAGCTCACGCCGAAGCAGGCGTCGATCCTCGCGAGCGCCGCGCGTCTCGTGAAGAAGGGCGGCCGGCTCGTATATGCGACCTGCAGCGTGCTCGACGCGGAGAACGAAGCGATCGTCGAGCAGTTCCTGGCCGACCATCCGGACTTCGTGCTGGTGCCCGCGCAGAAGGTGCTGGCCGACCAGCGCATCGCGCTCGAGACCGGCGACTACCTGTCGCTGTGGCCGCACCGCCATGCGACCGACGGCTTCTTCGCCGCGGTCCTCGAACGGCGCGCTCAGTAACGGCAGCCCGGACGGACGATGGAGAATCTGCAGAGCCGCCTGTTGTCGCACCGGTTGGCGTCGGTGATTCGGGATTTCCACCAGCCGGTCATGATCTGGCAGGCGGCGATCCTGGTCGGCGCATTGTGCTTCGCGTGGGTTGCCGCGCGCTTCGTTCATGGCCGCATCGATGCGCGCCGTCGGGCGGCGGGGCGCGCGCCCGGCGCTGGTGCGCAAAGCCTGAAGCGTGCGTTGTTTCCGCTGTTCGGCGGCGTCTTCGTGGGGATCTCGCAGCTCGCGTTCGATCCGTTCATGTCGACGTCGCTGCTGTCGCTCGCGCTCGTGCCGTTGTTCGGCATCGGGCTCATCTACGTGCTGTTCTTCTTCGCGCGACGCGTATTCGCGCGCGGCGGGCACACGCATGCGTGGCTGTCGATCGTTGAGAAGATCGTGTCGACCGTCGTGTGGGTCGCGATGGTGCTGACGGTTCTCGGAATCCAGCGCGACGTGCTCGGCTGGCTCGACAGCGTGCAGTTCCGCGTCGCGAATGCGCACCTGACGCTGCTGTCGGTGATTTCCGGTGCGCTGTGGGTGTGTGTGACGCTGATGGTCGCGATGTGGCTCGGCTCGGTGCTGGAGGAGCGCCTCGCGCGCGCCACCACGCTCGACGCGAACCTGAAGGTCGTGATGTCGCGGGTCGGCCGTGCGCTGCTCGTGTTCGCAGCGATCCTGATCGGGCTGTCGCTCGTCGGCATCGACGTGACGGTGCTCGGCGTGTTCGGCGGCGCAGTGGGCGTCGGCCTCGGCTTCGGGTTGCAGAAGATCGCCAGCAATTACGTGTCGGGGTTCATCATCCTGCTCGATCGCTCGCTGCGGCTCGGCGACGCGATCAGCGTCGGCGGGCTGCAGGGCGTCGTCACGCAGATCCGGACGCGCTATACGGTCGTGCGCGGCCTCGACGGCAACGAGACGCTGATCCCGAACGAGAAGCTGATCACCGACGTCGTGCAGAACCAGTCGTCGTACCTGACGCGCGGCTACGCGAAGGTCGCCGTGCAGGTTGCCTATACCAGCGACGTCGAGCAGGCGCTCGCGGTGCTCGCGGAAGCCGCGAAGGACGTGCCGCGCGTGCTCGCGGAGCCGGCGCCGGCCCCGTACCTGGTGAGCTTCGGTGCGGACGGGATCGATCTGGAGCTCGGCTTCTGGATCGAGG
Source organism: Burkholderia sp. AW49-1 (assembly GCF_053427845.1). Classification (NCBI taxonomy): domain Bacteria; kingdom Pseudomonadati; phylum Pseudomonadota; class Betaproteobacteria; order Burkholderiales; family Burkholderiaceae; genus Burkholderia; species Burkholderia sp. AW49-1. Next base: position 40,618 of record NZ_JBSAXF010000023.1, read on the forward strand.
ATTCGGCGAAAGGCACGTCGGGCGTGCGCTCGTCCGTGAATCGCAACATCTGGCGGCTTTTCGGCGAGCACGGAATTTCGATTCCGTTCCCGCAGCGCGAAGTGCGCGTGGTCGGCCTGCCGGACGGTCTGGCCGCGACCGGCGCGGTGGCGGAGGCCGTTCCCGTGGCGGTGGTCGGCGGCGCGGTTGACGGGCGGGCGTCGGCGGCTTAGGCGCAAATTGGGCGAATCGGGCGGTCGGAACCGGATCGCGGGGCTTTCCCGGTCCGCCGATGGACTGTCCGCGTTGCGTCAAGACAAGAAAATATTCATTTTTTACAAAGACTTGGAACGGTTGAAGTAAAATTCCGGTCTACACGCGGTATGCTTTCATTTTTATGACGTCGGCTTGCGCCGGCATCGCTCTCACCACAGGTAACTGCCTTGTTGAATTCCCTGCTCGATTTTCTTTCCCACGGGCTCCTGCGCTTTTCGTGGTGGCAGGTCGCGCTGTTCGCGCTCGCCGTCACGCATGTCACGATCATCGGTGTGACGGTCTACCTGCACCGTTGTCAGGCGCACCGCGCGCTGGAGCTGCACCCGATCGCGAGTCACTTCTTCCGTGTCTGGCTGTGGATGACGACGGGCATGCTGACGGGCCAGTGGGCCGCGATCCATCGCAAGCACCACGCGAAGTGCGAAACCGAGGAAGATCCGCACAGCCCGCAGACGCGCGGCATCTGGAAGGTGTTCCTCGAAGGCGCGGAGCTGTATCGCGCGGAAGCGAAGAACGAAGAAACGATGCGCAAGTTCAGCCACGGCACGCCGAATGACTGGATCGAGCGCAATCTGTACTCGAAGTACCCGATCCTCGGCGTGAGCCTGATGATGGTGATCGACGTCGCGCTGTTCGGGGTGCTCGGCCTGACCGTGTGGGCCGTGCAGATGGTCTGGATTCCGTTCTGGGCCGCGGGTGTCGTGAACGGCTTCGGCCACTTCTGGGGCTACCGCAACTTCAACTCGGCCGATGCGAGCACGAACCTGTTCCCGTGGGGCATCGTGATCGGCGGCGAAGAGCTGCACAACAACCACCACACGTTCGCGACGTCGGCGAAGCTGTCGAACAAGTGGTACGAGTTCGATATCGGCTGGATGTACATCCGCATCATGTCGGCGTTCGGTCTCGCGAAGGTGAAGAAGGTCGCGCCGACGCCGCGTCTGAACAAGCCGAAGACGGTGCTCGACCAGGAAACGCTGCAGGCGGTGCTGTCGAACCGCTACGAGGTGATGGCGCGCTACGGCAAGGCCGTGAAGCGTGCGTACCGCCAGGAACTCGCGCACCTGAAGGAGCTCGGTTCGAGCGAGAAGTACCAGCTGATGCGCGGCGCGCGCAAGTGGTTCCACAAGGACGCCGACGGCCTCGACGAGCCGCAGAAGAAGCTGCTGCCGGAGATCTTCGCGAATAGCCAGAAGCTGCATACGTACTTCCAGCTGCGCCAGGATCTGGCCGCGATCTGGGATCGTTCGACCGCCTCGCGCGAACAGCTGCTCGCGCAATTGCAGGATTGGTGCCATCGTGCGGAACAAAGCGGCATCAAGGCGCTGCAGGAATTCGCGACACGCCTGCGTCGCTACGCCTGATTCGAAATCGATTAGAATCTCAGGACGTCACAAACCCCGCGTTGGCGGGGTTTTTTCATTTGGGCGGCCGGTTTTTGAAGGACGACCGGAAGTGCCGGAATTCGTATGAGGCTCGGGGCCGCGCTGACGTGGTGTCCCCGGGGGCAAGCGTAGAGGTTGGGGCCAGAGTGGGTGCTGGTGTGCTAACTCGGGCCGACCGCGAAGCATGGGACCAGAGTAAGTGCTAAAGCACTAACTCTGGTCGACAGGAGATATGGAGATGCAATCGACGATCAAACCCGTCGAGTACGACCGGCCGGTCTCGGCAGGAACCGTCTGCGGCGTGGGTCAGGCGTGGGCCAAGGTGCCCGATGCGCCGTCCGCCGAAGAACGCACCGCGCTGAAGGCGCGCATCAAGGCGCTGCTCGCTCGTGAAAAGGCCGTGCTCGTTGCTCATTACTACGTGGATGCCGAGCTGCAGGAACTGGCCGACGAAACCGGTGGCTGTGTCGCCGATTCGCTCGAAATGGCCCGTTTCGGCCGCGACCATGACGCACAGACGCTCGTCGTCGCCGGCGTGCGCTTCATGGGGGAAACCGCGAAGATCCTGAGCCCCGGCAAGCGCGTGCTGATGCCCGATCTCGACGCGACCTGCTCGCTCGATCTCGGCTGCCCGGTCGACGAATTCACCGCGTTCTGCGATGCGCATCCCGACCGTACCGTCGTCGTCTACGCGAACACCAGCGCCGCCGTGAAGGCGCGCGCCGACTGGATGGTCACGTCGTCGATCGGCCTCGAGATCGTCGCCGACCTGCACGCGCGGGGCGAGAAGATCATCTGGGCACCCGATCGTCATCTCGGCAGCTACATCCAGAAGAAGACCGGCGCGGACATGCTGTTGTGGCAGGGTTCGTGCCTCGTCCACGACGAATTCAAGGGCATCGAGCTCGACCTGCTGCGCGCCGAGTATCCGGATGCGAAGGTGCTCGTGCATCCCGAGTCGCCGGAAAACGTCGTCGCGCAGGCGGACGTTGTCGGCTCGACGACGCAGCTGATCGACGCTGCAGTGAAGTTCGACGCGACGCATTTCATCGTTGCGACCGACCTCGGCATCCTGCACAAGATGCAGCTCGCGGCGCCCGGCAAGACCTTCATCGCCGCGCCGACGGCCGGCAACAGCGCGACTTGCAAGAGCTGCGCCCATTGCCCATGGATGGCGATGAACGGCCTCGCGAACCTCGCCGACGTGCTCGAGCGCGGTCACAACGAGATCTTCGTCGATCCCGCCATCGGTGCGCGCGCGCGTCTGCCGATCGACCGGATGCTCGATTTCGCAGCAGCGCACAAGAAGCGTGTGCAGGCGAGCGGCGATCTTCAGCGCGATCAGCAATTGTTTGCGAACGTGGGGGCTGCATGACCAGCGCGGTTTCTCCGTTGTTCGAAGCCGTGCGCGCACAATACGGCGCGGCATTCGACGAAGCGATCGCGCGCAACGTCGCCGATGCGATCGCCGAAGACGTCGGCACCGGCGACCAGACCGGGCGGCTCGTGCCGGCCGGCGAGCGGCGCCGTGCGCGCATCATCGTGCGCGAGGAGGCGGTGTTGTGCGGCGTACCGTGGTTCGAGGCGGTCGTCGCGCGGATCGATCCGTCGATCGTCGTGCAGTGGCGGTATCGCGAAGGCGACCGGATGGCGCCGGATTCGACGGTCTGCGAACTCGAAGGGCCGGCGCGCGCGCTGTTGACGGCCGAGCGCAACGGGCTGAACTTCCTGCAACTGCTGTCGGGCGTCGCGAGCGCGACGCGTCGTTACGTTGATCGCGTCGAAGGTACGCGCGCGAAGATCCTCGATACGCGCAAGACCCTGCCGGGCCTGCGACTCGCGCAGAAGTACGCAGTGCGGGTCGGCGGCGGCGAGAACCAGCGTCTCGCGCTGTACGACGGCATCCTGATCAAGGAAAACCATATCGCGGCAGCCGGCGGTGTCGGCGAGGCGCTCGATGCGGCGTTCGCGCTCGATGCCGGCGTGCCGGTGCAGGTCGAAGTCGAGACGCTCGCGCAGCTCGACACGGCGCTTGTGCATGGCGCGCAGTCGGTGCTGCTCGACAACTTCACGCTCGACATGATGGGCGAGGCGGTGCGCGTTGCGTCCGGCAAGGCCGTGCTCGAGGTGTCGGGCGGTGTCAATTTCGATACGGTGCGCACGTTCGCGGAGACGGGCGTCGACCGCATCTCGATCGGCGCGCTGACGAAGGACGTGCGCGCGACCGACTATTCGATGCGGATCGTCGACTGATCGCGCGATATACCGCCTGACGAAAAAAAGCCGCTGGCGTTTGCGCGCCAGCGGCTTTTTTCGTGGGCCTCAAGCCCTGAAGGTCGTGCCGCTCAACGGCGCGAGCGGGGCGTGAGCACGCTCGGCAGCGCCTTCGGCAACGTGTGCGGCCAGTCGCGGCTGTAGTGCAGCCCGCGGCTTTCGCGGCGCGAATGCGCGCTCTTCACGATCAGTGTCGCGACGTCGACGAGATTGCGCAGTTCGAGCAGGTCGCGCGTCACGCGGAAGTTCGCGTAGTACTCGTGGATCTCGTCGCGCAGCAGCGACAACCGGTGCTTTGCACGCTCGAGACGCTTGTCGGTACGCACGATGCCGACGTAGTTCCACATCAGCCGGCGCAGTTCGTCCCAGTTGTGCGCGACGACGACTTCCTCGTCCGCATCCGACACTCGGCTTTCGTCCCATGCGGGCAGCGTGCCCGGCGTTTCGGCGTCGAAGCCGGTCGCCTCGATCGCCTCGGCCGCCGCGCGGCCGATCACGAGGCATTCGAGCAGCGAGTTGCTCGCGAGCCGGTTCGCGCCGTGCAGCCCCGTGTACGACGTCTCGCCGACCGCATACAGGCCCGCCAGATCGGTGCGTCCCGCGAGGTCGGTGACGACGCCGCCGCACGTGTAGTGCGCGGCCGGCACGACCGGGATCGGCTGCTTCGCGATGTCGATGCCGAATTCGAGGCAGCGCGCGTGGATCGTCGGGAAGTGTTCGCGCAGGAATGCTTCCGGCTGATGGCTGATGTCGAGATACACGCAGTCGATCCCGCGCTTCTTGATTTCGAAGTCGATCGCGCGCGCGACGATGTCGCGCGGCGCCAGTTCCGCGCGCGGATCGTGCGCGGGCATGAAGCGCGTGCCATCCGGCAGCTTCAGCAGGCCGCCTTCGCCGCGCACGGCTTCCGAAATCAGGAACGATTTCGCGTACGGATGGAACAGGCAGGTCGGGTGGAACTGGATGAACTCCATGTTCGACACGCGGCAGCCCGCGCGCCACGCCATCGCGATGCCGTCGCCGGTCGCGGTGTCGGGGTTCGTCGTGTACAGGTAGACCTTGCCGGCACCGCCGGTCGCGAGCACCGTGTGCGGTGCCTCGATCGTGATCGTGCGATCGTTGTCGACGTCGAGCGCATACAGCCCGTGACAGCGGCGGCCGGGCAGCCCGAGCCGGTCCGACGTGATCAGGTCGATCGCATGGTGGTTTTCGAAGAACGTGATGTTCGGATGCTGGCGCGCGCGGTCGGACAGCGTTGCGAGCACCGCATGGCCGGTCGCGTCGGCCGCGTGGATGATTCGGCGGTGACTGTGGCCGCCTTCGCGTGTCAGATGGAAACCGAGTTCGGCCGCATCGTCCTTCGTGAACGGCACGCCCTGCGAGATCAGCCATTCGATGGCTTCGCGGCCGTGCTCGACGATGTAGCGCGTCGCGCCTTCGTCGCACAGCCCGCCGCCGGCGACCAGTGTGTCGTCGACGTGGTTCTCGATGCTGTCCGCCGAATCTAGGACGGCCGCGATGCCGCCTTGCGCGTTATCGCTTGCCCCCTCCATCATCGAACGTTTCGCGATCAGCGCGACACGTCGCGTGCTGGCCAGGTTGAGTGCGACCGACAGTCCTGCCAGGCCGCTGCCGACGATCGCCACGTCGAATTTCATGCTGCATCTCCATCGTTACGCTTTAGCTCTTGTGCGTTCCGTCGGCCGTGGCCGCGGAAAGGGGAGAGCATACCGCGTCGGGCCCGCGCGTGCGCGCAAAACAAAAAGCCCCGCATGTGCGGGGCTTTTTGGTCGCCGTCAGGCTGGCAGAAACCGGAGATTACTTGATCTTGGTTTCTTTGTATTCCACATGCTTGCGGACGACGGGATCGAACTTCTTGATCGCCATCTTTTCCGGCATGTTGCGCTTGTTCTTCGTGGTCGTGTAGAAGTGACCCGTACCAGCGGTCGACTCGAGCTTGATCTTGTCGCGTGCGCCTTTTGCCATGATTGTGCTCCTTGGGCTTAGGCTTCGCCGCGTGCGCGCAGGTCAGCGAGCACGGAATCGATGCCGTTCTTGTCGATCAGGCGCAGGCCGGCGTTCGAGACGCGCAGGCGCACCCAGCGGTTTTCGCTCTCCACCCAGAACCGGCGGTTTTGCAGGTTCGGCAGGAAGCGGCGCTTCGTCTTGTTGTTTGCGTGGGAAACATTGTTGCCGCTCATCGGCGCTTTCCCAGTTACTTGGCATACGCGTGCCATGAGAGCACTCCTAATACGCTAAATTCGGGGTTCGATCGCCGATGAAGGTTCCATCGCACCGCCACGTGATCCATGGCTGCACTCAGAACGCCGAAGCCTTTACAGACAAGGCCCTTCGATGGCTAGAACTGGTTGGAAAAAAGACAGACGACGATTCTAGCAGAAAAAGTTCAGAAAAATCAAACCCAATTTCGCTTCGTCGTTGCGGCCACCCCGGGGCGGGTCGCCGGGCCACAGTCTACAGCCAACCGGCGCGTGCGAACGAAAATGTATCGGCGGTGCCGACGACCACGTGATCGAGCAGCTTCGCGTCGACGAGCGTGAGGGCTTCGTGCAGCATGCGCGTCAGGCGGCGATCCTCCGCGCTCGGCTGCACCGCGCCGGACGGGTGATTGTGCGCGATGATCAGCGCGGCGGCATTCAGCATGAGCGCGCGCCGCACGATCTCGCGTGGATAGACGACCATCCGCGTCAGCGAGCCGCGGGCGCTCTCTTCCACGTCGATGAGGCCGTGACGGGCGTCCAGATACAGCGTGACGAACACCTCGTGCGGACGCGTGCCGATCCTGAGCCGCAGATAATCCTCGACCGCGGCCGGCGAGCCGATCTGCATCCGCTCGCGGGCCTTCTCGGCCAGCGCACGCCGCACGATCTCGGTCACCGCGATCAGCACCGCCGAGCGAGCGGGGCCGATGCCGGGGTGCACGGCGAACGCACCGGGCTCCGCGTCGAGCATGTCGCGCAGCGAATCGCCGAAACGTGCGAGCAGTGCGCGGGCGCTGGCGAACACGTCGCGGCCGCCGCCGCCCGTGCCGAGCAGCAGTGCGATCAGCTCCGCGTCGGTCAGCGCGGCCGGCCCGCGTTCCAGCAACCGCTCGCGCGGCAGATGGGGTTTCCAGTTTCGCGGGCGGCGCTTGCGCGGCGGCCTGGCTGTGTCGACGCGGCTGCCCGTAGCGGCTGGGGCATCGCGGGTGTCGCGACATTCGGTCGCCGGGGCGGCGGAACAGGGTGACAGCATGATCCAAACTCCATTGGCGGCGGGCGCGGGCGCGATGTCGTCGCACTTTCAGCCTTGAGCGCTCAGGTGACTTACAATATTGGCTTTGCGCCGGGCCTTTCGGCCAGTTCGGGCGCCGACGAACACGAGTCATTCATGAGCATCATCGATCTATCCGAAGTGAAGCCCGGTTCCCATGTCACGCTGCATTACCGGCTTGCGTTGGCCGACGGCGCCGACATCGTCAACACCTTCTCCGACAAGCCCGCCACGCTGCTGCTCGGCGCCGGGCAACTGGCGCCCTCGCTGGAACAGATTCTGATCGGGCTCAGGGTGGGCGACCATTCGACTTATCGGCTAACGCCCGAGCAGGGGTTCGGTCCCCGCAATCCCGACATGCTCCAGCGCGTGACGCTGTCGACGCTGCGCGAGAACGGGATGGTCGGCGACGACTTCACGCCGGGCGACCTGATCGAGTTCAACGCGCCGGACGGCGGCCGCTATGCAGGGGTGCTGAAGGAAATCAGCGAAACCTCTGCGCTGTTCGACTTCAATCATCCGCTCGCGGGCCAAGCGCTCACGTTCGAAGTGAAAATCATCGGAATCCTGTAATCATGAGCACCACCGATACGCTGTCCGGGCAGACCGTCGCCGCCGATGCCGAAATCCTGCTGGCCCAACCGCGTGGCTTTTGCGCAGGGGTCGATCGTGCGATCGAGATCGTCGAGCGCGCGATCGCGATGCACGGTGCGCCGATCTACGTCCGTCACGAGATCGTCCACAACAAGTACGTGGTCGAGGATCTGAAGAAGAAAGGCGCGATCTTCGTCGAGGAACTCGAGGAAGTGCCGGCCGGCAATACCGTGATCTTCAGTGCGCATGGCGTGTCGAAGGCCGTGCGCGACGAGGCGGACGTGCGCGGGTTGCGCATTTACGACGCAACCTGCCCGCTCGTCACGAAGGTGCACGTCGAAGTGGCGAAGATGCGCCAGGACGGCGTGGACATCGTGATGATCGGCCACAAGGGCCATCCGGAAGTCGAAGGTACGATGGGGCAGGTCGAGCGCGGCATGCATCTCGTCGAAAGCGTCGAGGACGTGCAGAAGCTCGAGCTCGCCGATCCCGAGCGCATCGCACTCGTCACGCAGACGACGCTGTCCGTCGACGACGCCGCCGAAATCATCGGCGCGTTGAAGGCGAAGTATCCGAAGATTCGCGAGCCGAAGAAGCAGGACATCTGCTATGCGACGCAGAACCGCCAGGATGCGGTGAAGTTCATGGCGCCGCAGTGCGACGTCGTGATCGTCGTCGGCAGCCCGAACAGCTCGAATTCGAGCCGCCTGCGTGAAGTGGCCGAGAAGCGCGGCGTGGCCGCGTACATGGTCGACGCACCCGACCAGATCGATCCGGCATGGGTCGCCGGCAAGCGCCGCATCGGCGTGACGGCTGGCGCATCGGCGCCGGAAGTGCTCGCCCAGGCCGTGATCGCGCGGCTGCGCGAACTCGGCGTGCGCAACGTTCGCGCACTCGACGGCATCGAGGAAAACGTGTCGTTTCCGCTCCCGCGCGGGCTGAACCTGCCGCCTGCCGCCTGATTGCCGCATCGCACCCGCGATACCCCGAAGCGCGCCTCCCGGCGCGCTTTTTTTTGCGCTGCGAAAACGCGATCGCAACCGTTATTCACATCAATGGTGCAACCGGGTTGCTATCGCCGCGCTCAACCGTCTCTCAAAATTGGTTGCAATGCAGGAAAACCCCATCGAATCAGGATTATTGGCGGCCTATAAATGGAGTTACAATGCGCCCGTTTTCAGGCCGGAATGGCTTTGAAATCGGGTTTTGGCAAGGCGCGGGAGACCTACTCGATGCATGTGAAGTTGGCTTACGCCATGTCCGTCGCCGCACCGGTTGCAATGCTTGCCGGCTGCAGCAAAAAGAGCGACGACGAGGCGAGCAGGGACGCGGCAGGACGCGCAGTACCGGCAGCCAGCGACGTGCGCGCTGCCGGAACCGGTCGTGCGGTGCCGTTGGCGTGCCGCGTTGCGCAATCGGACAGTGACAAGGACAACGGGGCACGTTTGGCGATCGAGGAAATCAACGCGCAGGGCTCGAAGATCGGCATGCATGCGGCACGGCGGGCAGCACGCGCCGGCGGCGCTGCCGTCGACCGGGCGACGGGCATGCAGAGTGTCCGGCAACGAGCCGCGGACCATGATGCGGCAACAGCAGGGCGCGTCGAACGACGGACGCCCGGGTTTCGGGGCAAAGCAGGCGACGTGCAGATGTCACTGATCCCCTTTCATTTCGATTCGACGAAACAGCGTGTCGCCGCGACCCATCGCGTCGCGGCGGGCGGTCTGCTTCGTTTCACGGATTCCGACGCAGTCCTGACGAAAGTCGGGCGCCACCTTCGCGATGCCGGTTCGGGCGCCGCGCGGGCGGCGGCGGACGGCCCGCTTGCAAAGCAGGCGACGGCGTCCGGCATCGGAGCGCAAACCCTTGGCGACAACGGCATGTGCGCCGCCAAGGTGGTCGAGCCCGCGGGCGACGCGGCGCGGAACCTGATCTGCCCGGATGCGGGGTTCGCCCCGGCCCGGACGGAAAAAGGCACGGCGTTCGGGCAACCGGACACCGTTGCGGCACGCTGCCCTACGACTTCAAGGAGGCCAAGTACACCGTCCTCGATGTCGTGACGATTTAGCGACGGGACTCATGATGGCACCGGAACAGTGCGGTGCCGTTTCTGTATCCGCTCCGGCGGCAGGTCCGGCCGTACAGGCCGGGCGGCGCGCGCCGGGACGATCCACCCTTACCGGTATCGACTAGTACCCGCAGTGTCGCCGAGAAGGCGCGATTCCTCGCTTACCCGCGGGGCGCAACGTCCTCCGGCAGCATGGGCCAAGGAGCTTTAAATGGATATTTTCATCCAGCAGATCCTCAACGGGCTGGTGCTCGGCAGTGTGTACGCCATCATCGCGTTGGGTTACACGATGGTGTACGGCATTCTCGGCATCATCAACTTCGCGCACGGCGACGTGCTGATGATCGGCGCGATGGTCGCCCTGTCGGCGATCACCGTGCTGCAGAACCACTTCCCCGGACTCGGCAACGTCGCGACGCTGACGATCGGCCTTGGCATCGCCGCCGTCGTCTGCGCGTGCGTGGGCTACACGATCGAACGTGTCGCGTACCGGCCGCTGCGCCGTGCGCCGCGTCTCGCCCCGCTGATCACCGCGATCGGCGTGTCGATCCTGCTGCAGACGGCCGCGATGATCATCTGGTCGCGCAACCCGCTGCCGTTCCCGCAATTGCTGCCGACCGATCCGATCAACGTGATCAAGGCGACCGACACGACGCCCGGCGCCGTGATCTCGGTGACTGAAATCGTGATCATCGCGGTGGCGTTCATCGTGATGGCGGGCCTCCTGCTGCTCGTGCACAAGACCAAGCTCGGCCGCGCGATGCGTGCGATCGCCGAAAGCCCGAACACCGCGAGCCTGATGGGCGTGAACCCGAACTTCGTGATTTCGGCAACGTTCATGATCGGCTCCGCGCTCGCCGCGCTGGCCGGCGTGATGATCGCGTCCGAATACGGCAACGTGCACTTCTACATGGGCTTCATTCCCGGCATGAAGGCGTTCACGGCGGCGGTGCTCGGCGGGATCGGCAACCTCGGCGGCGCGATGGTCGGCGGCGTGGTGCTCGGCCTGATCGAGCAGCTCGGCGCGGGCTACATCGGCAACCTCACCGGCGGCGTATTCGGCAGTAACTACCAGGACGTTTTCGCATTCATCGTGCTGATCATCGTGCTGGTGTTCCGTCCGTCGGGCCTGCTGGGTGAACGTGTCGCGGACCGCGCGTAACGGAAGGGGAGCAAACAACATGACATCCATTCAACCGATCGAATCCTCGACGTCGCTCGTCGAAGAGCGCAACACGGCCAAGACCGTCATCATCGGCATCCTGACCGCGGCCTTCGTGATCGCGGCGCCGATCATCATCGGCTCGGCAGGCGGCAACTACTGGGTCCGCGTGCTCGACTTCGCGATGCTGTACGTGATGCTCGCGCTTGGCCTGAACGTGGTGGTCGGCTTCGCCGGCCTGCTCGACCTCGGCTACATCGCGTTCTACGCGGTGGGCGCGTACACGGCGGCGCTGCTGAGCTCGCCGCACCTGAGCTCGCAGTTCGAGTGGATCGCGGCGCTCGCGCCGAACGGCCTGCACATCCCGTTCCTGATCATCGTGCCGATCGCGATGGCGCTGGCGGCGACCTTCGGGATCCTGCTCGGCGCGCCGACGCTGCGTCTGCGCGGCGACTACCTGGCGATCGTGACGCTCGGCTTCGGTGAAATCGTCCGGATCTTCATGAACAACCTCGACCGTCCGGTGAACATCACCAACGGCCCGAAGGGGATCACGGGCATCGATCCGGTGCACGTCGGCGGCTTCAACCTGTCGCAGACGCACTCGCTGTTCGGCTTCCAGCTGCCGTCGGTGTACATGTACTACTACCTGTTCGTGCTGTGCTCGCTGCTGGTGATCTGGACCTGTACGCGCCTGCAGCACTCGCGTATCGGCCGTGCCTGGGCCGCGATCCGCGAGGACGAAATCGCCGCGAAGGCGATGGGCATCAACACCCGTAACGTGAAGCTGCTCGCGTTCGCGATGGGCGCGTCGTTCGGCGGCCTGTCGGGCGCGATGTTCGGTTCGTTCCAGGGCTTCGTGTCGCCGGAATCGTTCACGTTCTGGGAATCCATCGTCGTGCTCGCCTGCGTGGTGCTCGGCGGCATGGGCCACATCCCCGGCGTGATCCTGGGCGCGGTGCTGCTCGCGATCTTCCCGGAATTCCTGCGCTCGACGATGAGCCCGCTGCAGCATGCGATCTTCGGTCACGACATCGTCGATACCGAAGTGATCCGTCAGGCGCTGTACGGCCTCGCGATGGTGATCATCATGCTGTATCGCTCGGAAGGCCTGTGGCCGGCGCCGAAGCATGAGGACAAGATCGCGAAACTGGCGAAGCGCAACAGCAAGAAGCCGGTGCGCGCTTAACCAACGGACAAGGGGATATCACACATGAGCGACAAGCAAATCCGACTGTCCGTCAAAGGCGTGAACAAGCGCTTCGGCGGCTTGCAGGCACTGTCCGACGTCGGCCTCGAGATCAAGGAAGGCGAGATCTACGGCCTGATCGGCCCGAACGGCGCCGGCAAGACCACGTTCTTCAACGTGATCACGGGCCTGTACACGCCGGACTCCGGCGAGTTCAAGCTCGACGGCACGGAATACAAGCCGACCGCGGTGCACCAGGTCGCGAAGACGGGCATCGCGCGCACGTTCCAGAACATTCGCCTGTTCGGCGGAATGACCGCGCTCGAGAACGTGATGGTGGGCCGCCACGTGCGCACCAAGCACGGGCTGCTCGGCGCGGTGTTCCAGACGCCGGCCGAACGCCAGGAAGAGCGCGAGATCAAGGAACGCGCGATCGAGTTGCTCGAATACGTCGGCGTGCTGCAGTACGCGGACTACACGTCGCGCAACCTGTCGTACGGCCACCAGCGCCGGCTGGAAATCGCCCGCGCGCTGGCGACCGACCCGAAGCTGCTCGCGCTCGACGAGCCGGCGGCCGGGATGAACGCGACCGAGAAGGTCGAACTCACGCGCCTGCTCGACAAGATTCGCTCGGACGGCCGCACGATTCTCCTGATCGAGCACGACGTGAAGCTCGTGATGGGGCTGTGCAACCGGATGACGGTGCTCGATTACGGCAAGGTGATCGCCGAGGGTCTGCCGCAGGACGTGCAGAAGAATCCGAAGGTGATTGAGGCATATCTCGGCGCAGGGGTGCACTGATGGCAGCGGCAATGTTGAAAATCAAGGGCTTGCAGGTCAACTACGGCGGCATTCAGGCCGTCAAGGGCGTTGACATGGAAGTCCGCCAGGGCGAGCTCGTGACGCTGATCGGCGCGAACGGTGCCGGCAAGACCACGACGATGAAGGCGATCACGGGTCTCAAGCCGTATTCGGCGGGCGACATCGAGTACGACGGCAAGTCGATCAAGGGCGTGCCGTCGCACGAACTGCTCAAGCGCGGCCTCGCGATGGTGCCGGAAGGCCGCGGGATCTTCGCGCGGATGTCGATCATCGAGAACATGCAGATGGGCGCGTATCTGCGCAACGACAAGGAGCAGATCAAGAAGGACGTCGACCGGATGTTCGGCTTCTTCCCGCGTCTGAAGGAGCGTGCGACGCAGCTCGCGGGCACGCTGTCGGGCGGCGAGCAGCAGATGCTGGCGATGTCGCGCGCGATCCTGTCGAAGCCGAAGCTGCTGCTGCTCGACGAGCCGTCGATGGGGCTGTCGCCGATCATGGTCGAGAAGATCTTCGAAGTGGTGCGCGAGATCTCGAAGGAGGGCATCACGGTGCTGCTGGTCGAGCAGAATGCCCGCCTCGCGCTGCAGGCGGCCGACCGCGGCTATGTGATGGACTCGGGCACGGTCACGATGGAAGGCGACGCGAAGCAGATGCTCGACGATCCGAAGGTGCGGGCCGCGTATCTGGGTGAATGACCGGGCGCGGCGCGGCGGCGGATGCCGGCGCGCCGCGCAAGTGCTTTCGAAAAGCTGTCATGGGATGCCGTGACAGCTTTTTTTTCGTGCGGCGCACCCGGCGACGAACTGTGCGTGCGGATGCGACTCCATTCATTCGGCGGTGACGCGAACCATGCGGCACGGGACTCGGTAAACGGCCGTCCGCAACCGGCCGTCCGCAACCGGCCGTCCGCAAACCGACACGCGGGCTGCGTAGCATGGTCGATCGATCGGGACACGGAGAGCACGCATGAGTCTGGACTACGGTTTCGTGAAGGCGAAGGTGACGTCGGTGGCGCAGCTGAAGGGCTCGCCGCACGGCAGCGAGATCCAGTATCACATCCACCTGACACTCGCATTGCCGACGGGCGACTGGGACGTCGCGATCAACGTCGGCACCAACGACGCGGACGACTTGCTGAACTACAAGCTCGTCTACGATTTCCATCATCCGGTCACGGCGACGCTCGCGGCCGCGGCCGAAGGCTACACCGATCTCACCGGGCAAACCGCGCTGCCGGCGCTCGACTATCTGCGCAGCGACATCCTGAACGAGACGGGCGCATGGCGCGCCAGCGCGGTGATGGACGGTACCGAGAACGCGGAGCCGATCCCGTCGCTGCTGCGGCTCGTCAACGCCGCGCAATCGCAGGGGCTCGACGTCGTCGTGTTCGGCCGCACGTATTCGGAAGGCAACGGCATCCACGACACGCACATGAACCAGGGGTCGACGGGCTCGCACTACCTGCACCGCGCGGGCGACGACCACAGGGATCACAACGACGTCTGGCAGGACGGCGCGCTGATCGTGCGCGTGAGCGAGTCGCAGTGGGCCGCGTATTTCGCGGCGTTCGAGCAGCAGGCCGTGCCGACCGACGCGCTCGGCAATCCGCTGCCGGACGCGGGGCCGATCACGCGCTGATGGGGGCTGCCGGCGGCGTCAGGCGGCCGGCAGCGTCTTGCCGAACGAGATGCGTTCCTCGACGCGATAGCCGAGCGCTGCATAGAAGCGGCACGCATCATCGTTGCCGGGCAGCACCTGCAGATTGATCTTCAGGCAGCCGCGCGCGGCGAGCGCGCGTTCCGCATGCGCGATCAGCGCGCGGCCGATGCCGAGTCGCCTTGCGTCGTTCGACACGCCGAACGAGTAGAGCCAGCCGCGATGTCCGTCGAAACCCGCCATCAGCGTGCCGACGACCCGCGCGCCGCTGGTCGCGACGAAGAACAGTTCCGGCTGCGTCGCAAGCTTCAGCTCGATCGATCGCAGCGGATCGCGGTGCGGCGGCGCGCCGGCTTCGTCGTACTGCGGGAACGCGTCGCGCCAGACGGCCAGCACGGCATCGGTGTCGGCGCGCTCGAACGGGCGGATAGCGACAGCATCGGCGGCGGCATCCATCGCGGCGGTCTCCTCAGAGCGTGTCGAGGATCGACCGCAGCATCGCCATCATCTGGTCGATTTCCTCGGTCGTGACGTTCAGCGCGGGCATGAAGCGCAGCAGGTTCGGGCGCGCCGCGTTCAACAGCAGGCCATCGGGCTGCATGTCACGCGCCTTCTCGACGATCTGCGGGCCGATGTCCTTGCCGAGCAGCAGCGCGCGCAGCAGGCCTTCGCCGCGTTCGCCCTCGAAGCCGCGCTCCTCCGACAGCTCGAGCAGCTTGCGCTTCAGATATTCGCCGCGCGCGCGCACGCCTTCGAGGAAGCCGGGCGCGACGAGCTGCGAGATCACCGAATGGCCGACCGCCGTCATCAGCGGGTTGCCGTTGTACGTGCCGCCCTGGTCGCCGGCCTCGAACACCGCGACGTCAGCCTTCGACAGCAGCGCGCCGAGCGGTGCGCCGCCGCCGATGCCCTTCGCGAGCGTCATGATGTCCGGCTCGATGCCGGACAGCTCGTACGCGAACAGCGTGCCCGCGCGGCCGCAACCGCTTTGCACTTCGTCGACGATCAGCAGCAGGTCGTGCTGCTTCGTCAGCGCGCGCAGCGCCTGCATGAATTCACGCGTCGCCGGAATCACGCCGCCTTCGCCCTGGATCGGCTCGAGCATCACCGCGACGGTCTTGTCGGTGATCAGCTTCTCGACCGAATTGATGTCGTTCAGCTCGGCCTTCGGGAAGCCCGGCACCTGCGGTGCGTAGATCGTGTCCCAGCCTGGCTTGCCGCTGGCCGACATCGTCGCGAGCGTGCGGCCGTGGAAGCTGTGGTCGAACGTGATGATCTCGTACGCGCCGTTCTTGAACTTGCGGCCCCACTTGCGCGCGAGCTTGATCGCGCCTTCGTTCGCTTCCGCGCCGCTGTTCGTGAAGAACACCTTGTCGAACACGCTGTGCTGCGTGAGCAGCCCCGCAAGCTTCGCCATCGGTTCGTTGTAGAACGCGGGCGACGGGTTCAGCAGCTTCTCGGCCTGCGTCTTCAGCGCTTCGACGATGCCGTCGTTGCAGTGGCCGAGACTGTTGACGGCCCAGCCCTGAATGAAGTCCAGATAGCGCTTGCCGGTGTGATCGTAGAGCCACGAGCCCTTGCCGTGCGTAAACACGATGTCGGGGCGGTTCGTGATGTACATCAGCGAGTCGATCGGGTAATCGTTCAGGGACATGACAGCGGACTCCAGCGGACGTTGAAAGGGAAACGGGCAATAAAAAAGCCACGGAAGGCCGTGGCTGGTAGGTCGAACAGCTTGTGCGTAACCGGTGAAGCGGAGGGAGGGTTACGCGCGAGTCCGTGACGAGCCGGCGGCATCCGGGCGGAGCGGCGAGCGGCGACGTCGGAGAGCGGACAGGAAGCGGTTCATGTGCGCAAGCATAAGGCATCCCGCGCCTCACTGTAAACCGCCGCGATGCCACGGACGTGACACGGCGGCGCGCAGCGGGACGCGGGCGCGCCCGGTGCTCAGACCGGGTGCGCGAGATCGGCGGCGCTCGTGAACGAGTCCGCGTAGAACTCGTCGGCCGGCAGCGCGTGGTGCTGCGTGAAGTCGCGCTGCGCGGATTCGACCATCACCGGCGCGCCGC
Source organism: Burkholderia sp. AW49-1 (assembly GCF_053427845.1). Lineage (NCBI taxonomy): Bacteria > Pseudomonadati > Pseudomonadota > Betaproteobacteria > Burkholderiales > Burkholderiaceae > Burkholderia > Burkholderia sp. AW49-1. Next base: position 57,365 of record NZ_JBSAXF010000023.1, read on the forward strand.
ACGCGTACACCTGGTGGCCCGACAGATCGGGCAGATCCTCGATCACCGCGCGGTGGACGAAGCCTGTGCGGCCCGTCCACTGATCGGCGTCGTCCGGCTCGGACAGCACCGGCACATACTTGAAGTTCGGGATCTCGCGCGCCCATTGCTCGGCGAGCTCGCCGAGGTAGATGTCCTTCTTGCGGCGTGCGCCCCAATAGAGCGTCATCGGGCGCGTGATGCCGGAATGCCTGACATGCTCGATGATCGCCTTGATCGGCGCGAAGCCGGTGCCCGACGCGAGCAGCACGATCGGCTTGTCGGAATCCTCGCGCAGGAAGAACGTGCCGAGCGGGCCTTCGAAGCGCAGGATGTCGCGCTCCTTCATCGCGCCGAACACGTGGTCGGTGAACTTGCCGCCCGGCATGTGGCGGATGTGCAGCTCGATCGGGCCTTCCTCGTGCGGCGCGTTCGCCATCGAGTAGCTGCGGCGCGAGCCGTCCTTCAGGATGAATTCGACGTATTGGCCCGCGAGGTATTGCAGGCGCTCGTTGGCGGGCAACTGCAGCTTCACGACCATCACGTCGTCGGCGCGGCGCTCCAGCGCGGCGATCCGGCACGGCAGCTTCTTCACCTGCACACCGTCGACGCCGGCAATTTCACGCACGTCGATCTCGAGGTCGCATTGCGCCTTCGAACAGCAGAGCAGCGCGAGGCCGCGCGTGCGTTCATCGTTGGACAGTGCCGACGCGGCGTGCGGGCCCTGTTCGATCTGGCCCGACACGATCTGGCCCTTGCAGGAGCCGCACGCGCCGTTCTTGCACCCGTACGGCAGATGGACGTTCTGGCGCAGCGCCGCCGCCAGCACGGTTTCGTCCGATTCGACCTGGAACTGCCGGCCGCTTTGCTTGAGAGTAACGTTGAATGCCATAGAACCAAATAGAACAAAATGTGGGGACCGTGCATGTCGGCACGGCAGCTACAATGCAAACCCGTTGCGCGCCGCGCAACGGTGGCTACTGATTTCGCAACCATCATGATCGCGACTCGAATCCTGCGCCGGCCGCGCGCACTGATCGTCGGCTGCGGCGACGTCGGCCTGCGCTGCGTCGCGCAATGGCGCGCCGCGCGCCGCAACCTGCGCATCATCGCGCTGACGAGCCATCCGGGCCGCTGCGACGAATTGCGCGCGGCAGGCGCGACGCCGATCGTCGGCGACCTCGATCGCCGCGCGACGCTCGGACGTATCGCGGGGCTCGCCCGCACGATCCTGCATCTCGCGCCGCCGCAATCCGACGGCCGCGACGATCGCCGCACCCGTGCGCTGATCGCCGCATTGTCCGTGCCTGCACGGCGGTCATCCGCGCCGCCGGTGTCGTCGGTCGGCCGGCTTCGCACGCTGCGTGCCACGACCCGGCAGGCCGGCGTGCCCGCGCGGGCAGCGCGTATTGTACCCGACGCCCTTCGCGCGCCGACGCTCGTCTACGCCAGCACGACGGGCGTATACGGCGATTGCGGCGGGGCGCGAATCGACGAGACGCAGCCGCTGCGCCCCGCGAATCCGCGCGCGTTCCGGCGCGTGTCGGCCGAGCGTCAGTTGCGCGCGGCGACGGCGCGCGGCGTGCTGTCCGCGCGCATCGTGCGCATTCCCGGCATCTACGCGGCGAACCGGCTGCCGCTCGCGCGGCTCGAGCGCGGCACGCCGGCGCTCGACGCGGCCGACGACGTCTACACGAACCATATCCACGCGGACGATCTCGCGGCGATCCTGCGGCGCGCGGCCGTGCGCGGCAAGCCGGCGCGCGCCGTGCACGCGTCGGACGACAGCGAACTGCGGATGGGAGAGTATTTCGACCGGGTCGCGCAGGCGTTCGGCCTGCCGCTGCCGCCGCGGATCAGCCGCGCGGACGCCGAGCATCGGCTCGAGCCGACGCTCCTGTCGTTCATGCGCGAGTCGCGGCGCCTGTCCAATGCGCGGCTCAAGGCCGAATTGTGCGTGACGTTGCGCTATCCGACCGTAGACGAATTCCTTCAAACGCTCGCGCCGCACGGCCCGTCAGGTGAGCGCCGGTAACGCCTCGATCAGCAGGAAGCACAGCAGCGCGCCGATCAGCGCGCCGATCAGGTTCGGATGATATTTGTGCTTCATGTGCATCGTGGCCAGCAGCCCGCCGATCACGATGGCGCCCACGACCGCGAAGGCGATCGTCACGTACGACAGTTCGAAAGAATGGTTGATGTTCATGATGTCTCCCCTGCATCGCTGCTCGTACAGCTTGTGATTTCAGTATAGCGGGGGATCGTGCGGCCGCGACGCGGCCGGACACCGAACGATCGTGCGGATTTTCCCTTACAGGGTTTTGACGGAATGGCGCAGGGCTGAAAGGTCGTCTTCCCCGAGCCAGCGCCATGCGCCCGGCGCCAGGTCGCCCGGCAGCGTGAAACCGCCGATGCTTTCGCGGTGCAGCGCCTCGACGCGGTTGCTGGCCGCGGCGACCATGCGTTTCACCTGATGATATTTACCTTCGAGGACGGTCAGCGCGAGCGCGTGCGTGTCGCGCGCGTGGGCGGCGACCGCTGCGATCGGCTTCGGCTCGCCGTGGAGCTGCACGCCGGCGCGCAGCGCGTCGAGCTGGGCGTCGTCGAGCGGGTGGCGCACGGTCGCGACGTAGGTCTTCGGCACCTTGCGCTTGGGCGACGTGTACGCGTGCACGAACTGGCCGTCGTCGGACAGCAGCAGCAGGCCCGTCGTGTCCTGGTCGAGGCGGCCGACGCACTGCACGCCGCGTGCGACGAGCGGCGCGGGCAGCAGGCTGAACACGCTCGCGTGGTGTTGCGGGTCGCGCGAACATTCGTAGCCGGCCGGCTTGTTGAGCGCGAGATACGCGCGGGCGTGGAACGGCCAGGCGGTGTCATCGACCGTGAACACGAGGCCGTCGGTGTCGAACGACGCGTCCGGGTCGGTCGCGCTCGCGCCCGCGACGGTGACGCGGCCCGTTTCGATCAGGCCGCGGCACTGGCGGCGCGAGCCGAAGCCCTGCGTGTAGAGAATGCTTTCGAGATCCATAGCGCGCGCATTCTATCAAGCGGCGCGCCGGCACCGGCACGAACTCGCCCGCGCTGGTAAGCTGCGGAGCGCTGGGCGCGACGCGGGGCACGTTCCTTCTTCACGGAAAGACGGTGTCAGCGCGAAATAGTGCCACGGCGGCGGCCGGTCCGTGCGAGGGTTGCCACCGTTCTCATCCGACACGGAGTTTGCCGCATGAATCCGACGACGCTCGACGCACTCGCCGATTTTCCCCGCCAGCTCGAAGCCCATTTCGCCGCCGTGCCGGACGGCTATGCACGCTGGACCCCCGACGACTGGAACGGCATCCCGAGCGAGCACTTCTCGCCGCTCGGGCAACTCTGCCACGTGCGCGACATCGAGGTCGACGGCTACCACGTGCGATTGAGGCGGATGCTCGATGAGGATCATCCGCTGCTCGTGTCGGTCGACGGCGACGCGCTTGCGATCGAGCGCCGCTACGACGCCGCGAACGCGTCCGACGTGCTCGCGGCGATTCGCGACGCGCGGCGCGAGACGCTCGACGTCGTGTCGCGCCTGACGCCCGGGCAGCTTGCACGCACCGGTGAATTCGACGGCTATGGCGCGCTGACCGTGCGCGGCCTCGTTCATTATCTGTGCAGCCACGACCAGCAGCATCTGGCCGGGATGCAGTGGCTGCTCGGCAAGATCGACGCGGCGCTTTACGCACGCTGACTCACGCGGGCGCGGTGGCGGTGCGACGTGTCGCGCCAGGGCCAAGCAGATTTCGCCGCCCGCGTCGGTGGGGTAGCCCACCATTCCGGAGGCCCGATTGGACCGTTTTTCTGGATAATCCATCCAGCCATGCCCGGCTGACCGGCGCGTCGCGCGTGCCTACACTCCTAGCTTCACCCAACGCAAAAAGGAGTCAACCGTGGCTACTCACACGCTCGCAGACAAGGTCGTCCTGATCGCAGGCGGCGCCAAGAATCTCGGCGGCCTGATCGCCCGGGATCTGGCCGGCCACGGCGCGAAGGCGGTGGCGATTCATTACAACAGTGCGGCATCGCAGGCACAGGCCGAAGAGACGGCCGCCGCCGTGCGCGCGGCCGGCGCGCAAGCCGCGACGTTCCAGGCCGACCTGACGACGGCCGCCGCGGTCGAGAAGCTGTTCGGCGACGCGAAGCAGCGCTTCGGAAAGATCGACATCGCGATCAACACAGTCGGCAAGGTGCTGAAAAAGCCGTTCACCGAAATCTCCGAGGCCGAATACGACGAGATGTTCGCGGTGAACAGCAAGTCCGCATTCTTCTTCATCAAGGAAGCGGGGCGGCACCTCGAGGATCACGGCAAGCTCGTCACGCTCGTGACGTCGCTGCTCGGCGCGTTCACGCCGTTCTATGCGGCTTACGAAGGATCGAAGGCGCCCGTCGAGCACTTCACGCGCGCGGCGTCGAAGGAGTATGGCGCGCGTGGCATCTCGGTGACGGCGGTCGGGCCGGGCCCGATGGACACGCCGTTCTTCTACCCGGCCGAAGGCGCCGACGCGGTCGCGTATCACAAGACGGCGGCCGCGCTGTCGCCGTTCAGCAAGACGGGCCTCACCGACATCGAGGACGTCGTGCCGTTCATCCGCCATCTCGTGACCGACGGCTGGTGGATCACCGGCCAGACGATCCTGATCAACGGCGGCTACACGACCAAGTAACGGGCCGTGCCGGCGGTCGTCGCGTGCGCGCGGCGACCTGCAATGGACCGTTTGCATGGACAATGGGCGGGCGCGCGGGCACAAGGCCGCGCGCCCATTTCTTCTGTGCCGCCGGGACGGCCGCGACGCGCGGCGCTTGCCGGTGACGGTCGTCCGAACCCACGTTTTCCGCCCGCCGATGGACAAGCTGGACCAGGTCAGGATCTTCCTTCAGGTTGCCGAGATGGGCAGCTTCATCAAGGCCGCGCATGCGCTCGACGTGCCGCGCGCGACGGTGTCGGCCGCCGTCCAGCAACTCGAGACCGCGCTCGGCACGCGCCTGTTGCACCGTACGACGCGGCAGGTGCAGCTGACGGCCGACGGCGCGCTGCTGCTCGAGCGCGGCCGGCGTCTGCTCGCGGAAGCCGACGAGCTCGACCGCCTGTTCCGGCGCCGCGATCGCGACGTGATCGGACGGCTGAACGTCGATGCGCCGAGCCGGATCGCGCGCCGCGTGATCGCGCCCGCGCTGCCGTCGCTGTTTCGCCGCTACCCGAAGTTGCAACTGTCGCTCGGCTCGACGGACCGCTCGATCGATCTCGTGCAGGAGGGCGTCGACTGCGCGATCCGGGTCGGGCGGCTCGCGGACAGCAGCCTCGTCGTGCGGCCGCTCGGGCAGTTCGCGCTGATCAACTGCGCGAGCCCCGACTACCTGCGCGAATGCGGTGTGCCCGAGCATCCGGATGCGCTCGCGCACGGGCACTGGGCGATCGGCTATGCGTCGTCGACGACCGGCCGCGAGCTCGGCTGGGAATACTGCGCGGACGGCGAGCACCACACACTGGCGCTGCCGAGCCGCGTGATCGTCAACAACGCCGAAACCTATATCGCGAGCTGCATCGCCGGAATGGGGCTGATCCAGATTCCGCGCTTCGACGTCGCGCATCTGCTCGACAGCGGGGCGCTGGTCGAGGTGATGCCCGGCCATCGGGCCGCGCCGATGGACGTGTCGGCCGTGTATCCGCATCGCCGGCATCGTTCGAGGCGGCTCAATGCGTTCGTCGAGTGGTTCGGCGAGCTGATGGCGGATGCATTGAACGACGCGGGTGCGGCCGGCCGCGGCGACTGAAGGCGGCGTCGTGCCCGCGCCCGTAGGCCGTTTGCCGGCCGGTGACTTCGATCGCGATCGGTGTCGGGGCGATACGGCACGTGCGGCACGTGCGGCCCTCGCGCCGCGCGCGCTCAGGCGGCGAACTGCCGCGTGCGCCCGGTCGCCCGCACGGCGTCAATCAGAGCGGCGCCGGCGCCGTCGGGTTTCGACGCGAAGGCGTAGAAGCGTGCGGCCGGCAACGCCGGCAGGCCGTCGTGCACCCCGCATTCGCGCAGGCCGTCGCGCAACTGGCTGCGCGCGAGCGCCGTGACCGCGAAGCCGGCGAGTGCGGCCGACACGCAGCCGGCCATGCTCGCACTTTCGAACAGTACGCGAAAGCGCCGCAGCGCGGCCGCGAGCGCGGCCACCGCGGTTTCCCGGTACACGCACGGCTCAGGAAACAGCGCGAGCGGCACGTCGCTTTCGGCGTCGAGCGCCGTATCCGACGCGAACGCCCATACCAGTGGCTCTTCCCACAGCAATTCGCCCGGCGCGTCGACCTGCCGGCATTGCTTGCCGAACACGACGTCGAGCCGGCCCAGCGTCTGCTCGCGCAGCAGCGCCGCGGTGATGCCGACCTTCAGTTCGATCGACGTGCGCGGATGGCTGTCGCGGAACGTGCGCAACACCTGCGGCAGCCACGTTCCCGCGAAGTCCTCCGACGCCCCGACGCGCAGCGGGCCGTGCGCCGGCGCGCCGCGCAGCCGCGCGCGCACTTCGCGCTCCATGTCGACGATGTTGCGTGCGTATGCATACAGCGTGTCGCCGGCCGGCGTGAGCGCGACGCGACGCGTGGTGCGCGCGAGCAGCACCGTGCCGGCTGCCTGTTCGAGCCGCTTGATATGGCCGCTGACCGCGGACGGCGTCAGCGCGAGGCGTTCGGCGGCCGGCGCGAAGCCGTGGCGGTCGACGACTTCGAGGAAAGTACGCAACAGCGCGATGTCGAGCGTGGTTGACGCGGGGTCGGTCAGCGATTCCATGGGTGATTCAGCGTGATATTCGAAGAATGAATGATGATACGCCGCGAATCGTGATGAAAGGCGGGTCTACCATTGGACATTCAAGCTGACTCACCGGAGTGCACATGACCGCTTATCGATATGCGACGACTGCGTCGCTCGAACTCGCCTATCTCGAATGGAACCCGCGCGGCGAACGCGTGGCCGTGCTGCTGCATGGCTGGCCGGACAGCCCGGTCGGCTGGGAAGCCGTGGCCGAAACGCTGGCCGCGCACGGCTACCGCGTGCTCGCACCCGCGCTGCGCGGCTTCGCGCCGACCCGTTTTCGCGATCCAGCGACGCCGCGCAGCGGCCGGCTCGCGGCGCTTGGTCGCGACCTGCTCGAATTCGTCGATGCGCTCGGCATCGAACGGCCGGTCCTGGTCGGACACGACTGGGGCGCACGCGCGGTGGCGAATGCGTGCGGGTTGCGCGACGGCGTGGCCTCGCATCTGGTGATGCTGTCGGTGGGGTACGGCACGAACGACCCGGCCCAGCCGCTGTCGCTGCCGCAGGCGCGCAATTACTGGTACCACTGGTACATGGCGACGCCGCGCGGCGAGCAGGCGCTGCGCGACGATCGCCGTGCGTTCGCGCGCATGATGTGGGACACGTGGTCGCCGGCCGGCTGGTACGACGCGCGCGACTTCGATGCGGCGGCGACTGCCTTCGACGGGCCGGACTGGATCGACGTGGTGCTGCATTCGTACCGTTATCGCTGGGGATTCGTCGACGGCGGGACTGCCTATGCGGAAGACGAAGCGCAACTGACGCCCGCGCCCGTGCTGCCGGTGCCGACGCTGGTGCTGCACGGCGGCGCGGATACCTGCAACGGCCCGGAGACTTCGGCCGGGCGCGAGCGGTTCTTCAACGGCCGCTATGAACGCACCGTGCTCGATGGCGTCGGGCACTTTCCGCAGCGCGAGGCGCCGGCGGTGGTCGCGGACGCGATTCTACGGTTCTGCGAGCGCGGTTGACGCGCCGGCCGGCGCAGCGCGCAGCGGCGCTCAACCTTGCTCAACCGCCGACGCGGGGAGCCAGCAAATCGGCGAGCCCGATGTTCCTGAACATTTCGCGGCGGATGCGATCGCCGATGCGAAACACCTCCTCCGCGCCGTCCTGCGACGGATCGACGAATACACGGTAGGGGCGCTTGCCGGCCGGTGCCGCGACGAGCTCGGCAATTGCCGTCGCGACGGCGCCGGCGTCGGCGTCCGCCGGTTCAAGCGCGGCGAGGCCGCTCAGCGCCTGATCGGCGACGCCCGCGTACGGCCCGCTGTCGTAGGCAGCTTGCACGGCTGTATCGACCGGCTTGCCCGCATGGAGGAAGTGATTCGTGCCGCGGGTGAAAGCGCCGGGCACGACGATCGACGTTTCGATGCCCCAGCGGGCGAGTTCGGCAGCGTAGGACACCGCGAGCGAGTCCATCGCGGCTTTCGCGGCGAAGTAGGGCGCAAGGAACGGCGGGGTGCCGCCGCGCGCCGACGACGACGAAACCCACACGAGCAGACCGCCCCCCTGGCGGCGCAGGTGCGGCAGCGCTGCGCGGTTGACGCGCTGGGTCGACACGACGTTGACGTCGTAGAGCTGCGTGAGCTGCTCGGGCGTGAATGCTTCGGCCGGCCCGAACACCATGTGCCCGGCGTTGTGAACGACGACGTCCAGACGGTCGTTGTCGGCGATCACGCGGTCGATTGCTGCGCCGACCGATGCATCGTCGCCGACGTCGAGTTCGACGCTGCGCAGGTCGACGCCGTGTTCCCGTGCATAGGCAGCGGCGGCGGCGACGCGCGGCGCATTGCGCCCGGCACTCTCGCGCATCGACGCGTAGACCGTGTGACCGGCGCGGGCGAGCGCCTGGGCCGTCAGCAGGCCGAAGCCGCTGGACGCGCCGGTGACGAGGACGACTTGCTTCATGAGTGATCTCCTGGCGGAAAAGTGCGGCGGTTGCGAGCGGTCCGTCAGCACATGCCGCCGTTGGCGCGCAGGATCTGACCGTTGATCCATGCGCCGTCCGGGCCGGCAAGGAACGCGACGACGCGCGCGATGTCGTCGGGCTGGCCGAGTCGCTCGAGCGGGTTGAGCTTCGCGAGCCGATCGACCAGTTCGGGGCTCTTGCCCTGCAGGAACAGCTCGGTCGCGACAGGCCCCGGCGCGACGGCATTCACGCGGATGCCGCGTCCGCGCATTTCCTGCGCGAGCACCTGCGTGAGGCTTTCGACCGCCGCCTTGCTCGCGACGTACACACCGTAAGTCGGCATGCGCATGCCGATCACGCTGGTCGACAAGTTGATGATGCGTCCACCGTCGCGCACGCGCCTTGCCGCTTCGCGGCATACGTTGAACGCGCCTTTCACGTTGATGGCGATCGTTTCGTCGAAGAGCGCATCGTCGCAGTCGGCGATCGCCGCCAGCTTCATCACGCCCGCGGAATTGACCACCACATCGAGGCCGCCGAATGCCTCGTGGGCGGCGTCGAACAGCGCGGCCACGGCCGCCGGGTCGGCGACGTTCGCCTGCACCGCGACGGCATGACCGCCGTCGGCGACGATCGCATCGACCACTTCGCTGGCCGGCCCGGCGCTGCCGGCATAGTTGACGACGATCCGGAAACCGTCACGGGCGAGCTGGCGGGCGATTTCCGCACCAATGCCACGCGACGAACCCGTGACGAGGGCGACCTGTTCCGATGTGCTCATTTCCTGCTCCTGATGAGGGTTGAATGCCGTTCGATCCGGCGACAGGACTACTGTAGGCTTCCTCGATAAATAAAAATAATGAATAATGATCAGCTAATGAATGACTAAAAGTATGTCTTATGGGATTCGACAGCAGGCTGCTCAGCGGTATCGGCGTGCTCTCTGCGGTGATCGAGGCTGGCACTTTCGCGCGGGCGGGCGATGCGATGGGGCTGACTCAACCGGCGGTGAGTCGTGCGGTCGCCCGGCTGGAAGAACGCGTCGGCATCCGGATTTTCAACCGCACGGCGCGTGCGATCACGTTGACCGACGAAGGGCGACGCTTTTACGAGGCAGTCGCGCCGCTGATGGCCGGCATCGAGGAGGCGGCGCTCGACGCCGGCCAGTCGAAGGCGCGCGTGAGGGGGCGGCTGCGGGTCAACGTGGACGGCACGTTCGGCCACTATGTGCTCGCGCCGCGGATGGCGGAATTCCTCGACCGCTTTCCCGACCTCGCGGTCGAGATCAGCGTGCGGGACCGAATGGGCGACCTCGTCGCCGACGGCTTCGATGTGGCAGTGCGCTTCGGCATCCCGGAGCCGTCGTCATATCGGGCGCGACTGCTGCTCGAGACGCGCGTGCTGACCTGCGCGTCGGCCGCCTACCTCGCACGTCATGGCGAACCGCGGCACCCTCGCGATCTTGCGGACGGTCACCAATGCGTGCTGATTCGCGATCCGGTGACGGGGCGACCGTACGAATGGGAATTTCACCGCGGCAAGGAAGTCGTGCCGGTCGACGCCGCCGGCCGGCTGACGGTGAACGACACTGGCGGGCTGCTCGGCGCGTGCCTTGGCGGCGTCGGCATTGCGCAATTGCTGGAACTCTATGCCCGCGACGTCCTGGCCGAAGGGCGGTTGATCCAGGTGCTGCCGGAATGGGCGGACGAGACGTTCCCGCTCTATGCGTATCACCATGCGTCGAACCTCGTTGCCGCGAAAGTGCGGGTATTTCTCGATTTCGTCCGCGAGTTGATGACCTGAACGCGTCGGGCGGCAGAACGCCATCGATTCACTCGGTGCGGTGCGGAATGCTGTCCGGGAACGGGTAGGGTGCGTGCGGCCCCGGCCACTCGGGCACGGGCGGCGCGCGCAGCAGGTCGCATCCGCCGAGCATGACCGACAGCAACGCGGCGAGCGCGCCAGCGCAAATCGGGTGCGACATCGCACGCATGAACATGGCCGGCCTCCGCGCTCGCGTTTCATGCTCGTTGGACCGGCGCGCAGCGTTGCGCATTCGCATGGCGGGCGGCAAAAACAAAAAACCCGCGAAGCGGCGAGCTTGCGCGGGTTTCGACAGGGGCAGCGCATGACGCTGCGAAATACTGGTGCCAGGGCCGGAATGAAATAATTCTCTGTGATGCCCGTAGTGTAAGGGCATCGCTTGTTGGGTGTTGCTGAGTTGCCCCCAGAGTTGCCCCCCGCGCTTTTGGCAGCCGCAGAATTCATATCGCTCTGCTGCGTGTGCCGTTCGGGCGAGGTCGTTCAGAAGATACCGACGGGCGTATCGGCGTAGGCTCGATCAGTCGAAGGCCCGTGCCGTGCGGAACGTTGCTGTGCCGCCGGAAGCAAAAATATTTGGAGATTTGGAGATAGACGGTTGTATCGGGCTGTAAGCCTTGTCTGGTAAGGCTGTGGTTATCTCCAAGTCTATCTCCAAAGTACACATTTTCTTGGAGATAAAGTTGGAGACAGGCTGCTTAGCCATGGGGCCCGTACGACGACGTTGAGAGTTGCCCCGCCTTCTGGAACGCTGCGCGCAAAGAACGCCCCGCGCGCCCACACCCCCGAGCCGCCGTCACGCTAGAAAGTTACTTTGCAACCGTCGCATCACGTCAGTGATTGGCACGAGCAAGCGCGGCATAATCGCGACAAGATTGGTGATTCGGGGGCTGAGATGTGCAAGTCCAGACCTGATCTCTCAGTCGGAGGCAGATCAGGTCTGAGATTGCGTGGACGTCACCTCATCAAGGCCCGTGATCGACCCATTGTTGCCGGTCGGAATCGCATTATCCGGCGTCGGCATTAGAGCCGACAGCAGTCATTGAGACAATAATTCGACGGCTAGAAATAGCCTCCACGCTGCGCACATCCCCTGGCGATGCTGTCGGTAAACCACGCCTTGAGCAATTGAACCGCCTGTTTGGTTGCGGCACTGGCGGGATGGACGAGGTAGTATCCGGCGTCCAACGCAAGCGCATTATCGAATGGCTCAATCAGTTCTCCACGAGCCAGTTCCGCTTCTACCAGCAGGGGGCTGGTAAGCACAACGCCTTGCGCGCGCACTGCGGCGTCGATCGCTATCAACGACTGGTCGAACCGGATACCGGTAATGGTTTCGATCTGCGAACCGTCGAGACCGCTGAATCGAGCAAGCCACGTGGCCCAGTGCGGGTGTAGCGTGTTATGGAGCAGTGTCGCCGTGCGCAAATCGTCGGGGCGCTTCAATCGGCGCTGCTTCGCGTATGCCGGATGGCAATACGCGCGTGCCTCGTCATGGCACAGCAGTTGAACGGATAGTCGTGCATCCATCCCGTCGAAATGCCTAACCGCGAGATCGACGCCATCCAGTTCGAAGTCGACCATCGTTGTCGATGTGCTCAGGCTCAGCGCAATCCCGGGGTTTGCCTGCAGGAAGTCGGCCATGCGTGGGGCGAACCACTTGGCAGCGAAGCTCGGCGGCATCGACAACCGCACGCCGCTACCGCGACGCTCACGAATGCGATGGCTCGCGTGAATAAGCTCTGCCAGGGCGGGTTGAATCTGCGCGAAGTAGGCGCGACCATCCTCTGTGGGCGTTACCTGCCGTATCTGGCGCACGAACAGGGCAACGCCGAGCCATTCCTCAAGCTTCTGAATCTGCTGCCCTATCGCACCGGGCGTCACGTTCAGTTCCCGGGATGCAAGAGTAAAACTGCCGTGCCGCATGGCAGCTTCGAAGGCAGGCAGGGCTTTCAGCGGAGGAGTCGATCGCATAGCTCAGTTTTTCTATTTCATAGTCGACATTAAATCATTTGTAGAGCAAGGTGGTGCGGAACACAATCGGGACTTCATCCGCTTTCCTGGTGCGCTGACATGAATCCCGCCTATTTCGCCTTCGCCGCCCTCGGGTTCATCTGGGGCACCAATTTCCTGTTCATGAAGTGGGCGAGCGTCGATCTGGCTGCCAGTCAGATCGTCTTCCTGCGCGTGCTTTTCGGCTTCATCCCGCTGCTCACGGTCGCGCTATTCACTAAGGCGCTCAAATGGCGCCATCTTCGGCACGCTCACCACTTCGTGGTGATGTCGCTGCTTGCGACCGTGATTTACTACTATGCGTTCGCGAAAGGGGCCGGGCTGCTGTTCTCGAGCATCGCCGGGATGCTAAGCGGCGCCATCCCGCTTTTTTCCTTCCTGTGCGCATGGGCACTGCTGCGCGAGGAGCGCCCGAACGCGCGAATGATCGCGGGCATCGTCTGCGGATTCGTCGGCGTACTGCTGATCGCGCGTCCGTGGAATGCGCACGCGGCTGGCGTCAACCTGCTCGGAGTCGGCTATATGATCGCTGGCTCGCTCAGCGTGGGCTGCTCGTTCGTGTACGCGCGCCGCTTTCTTTCCGGCCTGGACCTCTCACCGCTCGCGCTGTCGACGTGGCAGATCGGCTTCGCACTGGTCCTGATCGGCTGCGTCACGGATTTTCACGGCATCGTGCGTGTGACGAGCGATGCGCGAGCGCTGCTCGGCCTCGTGCTGGGACTCGGTCTGACGGGCACCGGGATCGCTTACATCCTTTATTACTTCATCGTCGGACGGCTCGGAGCAGTGGCCGCGTCCAGCGTGACGTACATTCCACCGGTCGTTGCGTTGCTGATGGGTTCGTGGCTTGCGCAGGAACCGATCGGCGCAGTCGAACTGTTCGCGATGGGCGCAATCCTCGGTGGTGTGTTTCTGCTGCAACGTGGCCGGCAACCACGCGCAGTCGCGGCGCGCGGTCCGGCGAAGGCGGCCGGTTAGAGCCGCAGTGTCGTATGAATGCTTCGATGAAATATCGCGCAGACCGCAATTCGGCATCTCGACAGAAGTTCACGGGCGAGTGGTCGGCGTACCGGTGCCCGATGCCATATGAAGCTGACATCCGTGCCATCGGCGCGTAGCGGTCGGCAAATCTATCCAACTCATACCAGCGTAAACAAACATGTCTTCACGGGTCCCCTCGACCATATTCGTCATCGGTGGAACGGGCGCACAGGGATTGCCCGTCATCCGGGCGCTCGTCGCCGACGGCAAATATGCCGTGCGCGCCTTGAGCCGAGATCCTGAATCGCGACGGGCCATCGAGCTATCCACTCTGGGGAACGTCTCGATCGTGAAGGGCACGTTTGCCGATGAAGCGGTCCTGCGTGATGGTTTTCGTAATTGCAGCGCAGCGTATATCAATCTCGATGGATTCAACACCGGGGAGAAGACTGAACCGCGCCGGGAGTCGAGGAGGCTGGTTGGTTCAAATTCATGCATACGCATCAGCCTCCGCTTTAGCGTCAGATCAGCCGAACGACCGTGTCGTGCATGGAACCTTCCGCCCAGATGTCCTGGTACTTGTCGAGTAGCGCGGCGTAGTCGCGATCTGCCATCAACTTTTCGTTGACCTGCTGCATCTTGTCGAGGCTCTGCGAATCGAAATGCCAGTGAATATTGGAGCAACCGAATTGTTCGGCGCCGAACCTCATGTCGAGCGCGTAGCTCTTGTTGAGGTGGGCGGTGACTTCTGATGCGAAAGCCAATGCCGACGGTAGCGCCGCAGCGTTCTTGACCGTTGCCGTGCGGATAAATCTGTACATATTCGCTCTCCCAAAACGTTCATCAACCTGACGCGACGCAACTGATGCGGCGCGGCTGCGGCAGCGCATCATCGGGATGTCGCGCACACCGCCTCGTCCATGCTAGGAGGCTGTCTTTCCAAGCCCTTGAGATAGCTCAACGTTGGCGTTCTATTCGATCTTTCCGGGGACTCTGCCGAGCTCGTCTGTCCGACGGCTCCGGGCGCTAGTACGGTACGGTGAAGTCAGGTTGATGCTGGCGATGAGAAATCGTTGTCGCCGCACCGGCCAGATTGGTTCGGATCAGAAATGTCGGGTATGGAGCGCAATTCAGCCTTTCGAATGTTCAGCTGATAGCAAAGGAGGAATGGCCGAAAGTGGCCGAACTGAGCCAGACAACCTGTCTGCTTGGTCTGCTGAGCCGGGCTCTAGCAGGGCGTGAGTTGAACGGCGCGCGCCGCTTAGACTGCGTCGCGTACCCGCATGATCGTCTGGCGGCTCGTGCCAAATCGCCGAGCAAGCGCGGCCACGCTTGCCCCCGCGTCCAACTCGCGCAGCACGTCCGCCCGCTGCTCTTTTGACAGGGCGGACGGCCGCCCCATCGCCTTGCCTTCCGCCTTCGCGCGAGCGATACCAGCGTGCGTGCGCTCAATCAACAGATCCCGCTCGAATTCGGCCACCGCGTTCAACACCTGCATCGTCATCCGGCCGGCCGCGCTAGTCAGATCGACGCCGCCCAGGGCGAGACAATGAACCCGGATACCGCGTTCGGCCAATCCCTCGACCGTGGCCCGCACGTCCATCGCATTGCGGCCGAGTCGGTCGAGCTTCGTCACGATCAACACGTCGCCTTCTTCCATCTTGACGAGCAACTGCGCAAACCCCGGCCGCTGATCGGCGCTTACGCTCCCCGAAATGCTTTCCGACACAACGCGGCGCTTGTCGACCGAGAAGCCGGCCGCCTCGATCTCTCGTAACTGGTTCGCGGTGGTCTGGTCGGACGTACTGACACGGGCATAGGCAAAGGTTCGGGACATATCGGGCACTCAATCTGTACGAAATGGACGTCCGAATGTAAGGTAATGTCCAAAACATTTCAACCCTTATTTACGGACAGGGCAAAATGCCCCTGTCCGCAAGGGATCGGTTTCGGATAGATTCGGTCGGGCATAACTTGTGACCGGCGGGCGGTGTCGTCAGTCATCGCGCTTCACCAGATGGACGCGTCCGAATGGATCGTGCAGCGGCGTCGCCTTGTCGCGGCGAGCCGGGACGCCGGCATTGTGATACCGGAGCAGCGCCGCTACCGCACGCGCGGCCACCGGATACGCGAGTCCCTGGGCGTGCTCGGCCTCACGATAGGTTGCGCCATCCACCAGTAGCCGCACGCGCCATCGCCACACTACGCGCGGAGATGCTGCGCACCCATGCGTCGACGTTCGCTTGCAGCTCTGACCAACGATTCGAACTCGATTGCCGTGAGATGCGGCAAATAGGGGTAGGCCGTCGTCACTTCGCACCTGTATCCGGAGGATATGGATTAGACCGGCTCGCGCTCAGATCGGCGGCTGCGTGCCGGGCGTGGCCGCACCTCGCCTCAGTTCCTGGCCGGTCTGCGCCGAACGGACCACCAGTTGGACATAGCTGTTCGTCGGCCCGTACGGTGCGAAGAACCGTTCGAGCAGTTTCGTGAACACGACCAGGCTAACTTCGCGCAGCGCGGTCTCGTCGAACGACAGCATGATTTCGGTGCCGCGCACGAACGACGGAAACTGACTATCGAGCGACATCCATTTGATCGCCGGCTTGTAGTCCAGATCGGTGATCGCGTCGATGCAGCGCTGCGCGAGCGGTGTCGTGCGCACCGCGTGCAGCCGCATGAATGCTTTCAGGGCCGGTAGCCCGTCCCGCGTCAGAACCAGCGGATGCGGCGATAACGTCGACAGCACACGCCACAACGCGCCGTTGCCGCGCGGCAGCTCGGCCGTCAATGTCGGTCGAGTGATCAACTGAATCGGACAATCCAGCGCCTTGCTTTCGAGCAGCAAATCGCCCACCGCATTGCCGATCGACAAGCGTGCCGGCAAGTCGCGATTTGTCACCGTCGTCACCACATCGATTTGAGGCAGCTTTGGCCGGGCCGACTGTCCGTCCAGCCCGACCAGCGACAGCATCATGGTTTGACGACCGGGCGATCCCGCGTCGCGATCACGAAACGCGACCCAATAGACCGCCGCCGAATCAGGGCGTGGATCGTGACTCAGCGCCTGATAGGGTCGCACCAGGGTTCTAGGTCGATCACTATCGAGCGACACGTCCTCGTCTTTGTCCTTCTTCTTGGAGAGTTCGCCCAGATAGACGGCGTCGACTGAATACACGCCCAGCGGCGAATGTTTCGCCAGTCGCATGGGCTGAACCGGATAGGCATCCTGCCCCTTCAACACAATGGGCTGGGCCGGTTGTGAGAATAGATTCACGACGGGCGTGCAAAACAGCTTGAACGCCGTTGCGTCGACCGACGCGAGCGCCAGCGCAGCGATCGAATCGGCAGGTGTATCGCGCAATACGACATGCAAGGTCAGTTCCCGAGCTTCACTGGTGCTTGCTGCCCGCCACACACGGCCGATGTCGAGATCGACGAAATCGAACAACTGGGGAAACGCGAAGTATTCCAGCAAGTAGCGGTAGGTGGTCGCAGTGCGGCTGGTGGTTCGGCTGCCCGGCAGCAAGCGATCTGTATCGGCGAAACCGACCGGTTCAAACGGCACCTTCGATATGGCCCGCCAGCGCCCACATTGATCGACCTCAACATACGCGGCGGCCGCGCGCAGCAGCAAAGCATCCAGCAGCGACGAGACAAACGGCCGCTCGCCAGAAAGGTAGACCCGTATGGGGCCGTCAGTAATGGCCGCCGTGAACGGGCCGGCGGCCGACGTGAAACTGATCGACAGCACGCCCGTTGCGTCGGCCGGCAATCTCACGGCCGACGGTGCCAGCGTCGTCGGTGCATACCGTGCGAACCGGATTTGTAGTGGCGAGATGGTCACGTCGTAGGCCGATCGGAATCGCACCGGGGCCGTGCGCGCATTCAACTCCACGCCACGCAGCACGACGACCGGCTCTGTCAGTTGACCGACGATCGCCCGTGGTTCGAATCGGACAATCGCGCACGATGGCACCGTGCGCAGATAATGCGGGTAGACAACCTCAAGCAACGCCTCGGTGAATTCCGGATAGTCGTCGGCCAGCTTCGAATCGAGGTGCGCGGCAAGAAACGAAAAGTTCTGAATCAGACGCGCCACATGCGGATCGTCGGTCCGGCCGCTCTGGATGCCGAGCCGAGCGGCGATCTTCGGATAGCGGATCGCGAAATCGCCCAATGCCCGCGCGAACAACCCGAGTTCGTATTCGTAATGCGACAGCAGGTGATCCATTCAGCTACAGTCCCAGTCGGTCGGGACGCACCAGCGTTGGGCCGACGAAGACAAGTTTGCGCAACGCCGCTTGTGGGCCGTATGGCTGCATCCGGAAGTGCGGCCGCCGCCAGTGGCCACTTACTTCGCGCTGCGCGCTGTCCGATGAGACTGATCCGGTTGCCTCGGCGTCGAGAATCGCAGGGCCGACAATATGTCGATCGTAGAGCTGTTCGATTTCCGCGAGTCGCTCCGCGCGCTTGCGCTTGCCGAGCCCCGGAAAGTGTCGCGGCGCGTTCGAATAAGCGCGATCATGGACCACCTGCGCATCACGTGCGTTGAGGTACAACAACATCTTGATCGCGTAGTCCAGGGCGTCGCGCCAGAACCGCTGAGCATCAGGCGGATCGGGCATTCCGTCAGCCGCAGGCCGCTGGAACAACTCGTCCACCAATTCACGGATCGTCTTGTCGGGGTCTTCCAGCGGCAGCGTAATCGAATCCATCGTCGCGCCGTCATCAGGACCGCCGGCCATTAGCCATGTCGCAAACCCGATCGACCGGTCGTTCTTGAAAATCGCGATCGCCTCAATGTCGCCGGCCTGTTTCCAGCGGGTAGGTTCAGGAATGATGCACAGCGTATCGGTCGGCATTTTGAGCATGCCGATCGGCACATCCTCCGCGATATAGGCGGCGTCGAGCAGGCGGTGCAGCGGTGGGGTAGGCTCGTAAAAAGCTCCTTTGCGTACCTCGAATGCCAGCCACACGGCGCTGTATTGAGCGACCCCGGCGAGTACGTCGGCCGGGCGGCCGTCAGCGCCGTGCGGCAAGAGGTCCCGCGAAAAGCGATCGAAATAGCGCGTCAGGCGCAGGATACCGTGCGAGCGCAGCATCTCGGTGAGCGTCGGCGACGCCACTCGGTCTGTTGCGGTTCGCAGCGCGTCCCACGCGGCGAGCGCACCGGTAACCCGATAGCGAACCGGTCCAGGCAGGCGAGCAAGCTTCGGATCGGTGACGGCGTCGCCCGAGCGCATCAGCGCGGTCACAAGGCGCTGACGGATGTCGGCACGCAGTGCTTGGCGCTGGGCCTCGGATATCAAGACGGGGTTGCGTGACGACGCACCCGGCAAAGTTACTTTGTCCATCCGACCTGCCGAACCGCTCATGCGTGATACCTCTATTCCAGCGACGAAATCAGTCGCGCCCCGCACTCCGTCAGATCGTCGTGAAAGGCGACCGGCGTGCCGTGGTGATTGCGCGTGCTGTTTTGCGGAATGATCCTGAACTGGCCACCGCACTGCGGACACCATGTCAGATGCCCCTTCAGCGCGACCGGAACGCCAAGCGCAGTCAAATCCTCGCTCGCGGTAATCACTTCGCCGCCATGGGTCGTCTTGTCATGCAAGCGAATCACACCGCGTCCGCTTTCGTCTTTCATATCAATTTCGCGTCGCGTTGATCTTGGGGGGTATCGAGCCACGACGCAGCATAACGCGTCGCGTCGCCATCTCCAGTCCAGTCTTCGACGCGAGCCTTAGGATTGATCGGGTAGTCGCCGCGTCGTCGTGCCATCACTGTGTCGCTCCACCCGACTGGCGTGCCAGCACGTGGTTGTCTATAGGAATCTTCAGGATTGATCTCACTGATGCGCTCAATCGATTTCGGCCAGATTGGATTCCTGCTGGTGACGTTGGCAAGGATGCGCATCACCGTGAAAATGAGGATCAACGGCATCATAACGACACGGAAAATCGCGGGCGCGTCCATCCCGATACCGTAAAGCGAGAATAGGAACGATTCGCGCGGCGTCTCGTTCTCCGTGTGAAACAACATCGGCTTGGGCAGACCGTTCGGCCCCTCGTTCATAAACTTGCACCAGTAGTTCCACTGAGCAAGTGCCAACTCAACCTCAGCGGCCGGCATCCATCCGCGACCGATCGAGAAAACCCGCGTCACATTGCCGTGGTCGTCGACCGTGTAATGGCGGATGTGGAATAGCTCGCCGAAGGTCGACATCTCGCGATGCAGGCAAAAAATGGAATCGGACGACCAAGGGGCTTCCCACACCACATCACCTTCGCCTGGCCTGGCGAAGAAACGACGTTTACGGACTAGGTACAGCTTGCGCTCACCACGGTGAAATCGAATCGGACGATATCTAAGGCCAAAGAGCAGGCCGCGACCAGCGGCCCAAGCGCCCACTGCACATGCGATAGAAATCACGAGCGCCATGAAATTGAAAATAGTCATCCAAAAATCGGGGGCGCTTGGGCCAGCATGCATTACATAATATATATACGGACCGACACTTATACAAATAAAAGCAAACACTGAAGCAGCTATTGACCAATGCTTTTCCAGCAGAGATGGCTCGGTAACGTCCATATAGGCCGAGTTGATCCGAAAGATAGTCCCCGAGTCTTGAATTTCTGGGCTAATTGGTTGATCAATTGAAAGTCTATGCATGAGGTCCCATTCTGGGATGGGCATCCCTACACATTTCTTCATCAAGCGCTCGTCCAAAATTACCCCCCAACCGCAGAGTTGAACGCCTTCAGTTCGTCTTCCAGCGTGCGGTAGTGTTCACCCGTGCTGAACCTGCATCGCTTGACCCAATCGCTTAGCTCGGATGATTTCAACATCGCAATTCCAATACTTATAGCGATACCTACAAGAAACACTAACCAGAAAGCGGGAACCGATCCCCACAGCGCGAAAAATGCAACATACATACCCAAGGATCCGTTCAAAAGATAAAGAGCAGCCAATGGGTATTCTTGGTTGTTCCGAGCCTCGGGGAAGTTCTTTGTTAGGTCGCCGTAGGCGAGTAATGCCCCCGCAAACGAACCCGCAAAGCGGCCCAAGCCAACGCCAATCTTGGCGTACCTGCCGGCACCCGCCCAGTGCTCCAGCAGGTACGCGGACAGTGGGTGCGGTTCCTTAGCCGCAACCTTGACAGTGCTCGAAATCGTTTCGACCACGTTGCCAGCGATGGCCGCGACACAGCACCAGAACTTCTTCTTGTTCTCCTCGTTACTAAACTGATCGCTGCTCGCCCAATCTTTGGCGGCAAAAGCAAAGGTCGCCATCTGGATAATCGCAGTCGCAACGCCAAGATTGAAGTCGGCCGGCGCTGACGAGCCCATCCATCGCTTCAGCGTCGTCGCGCCGGGAATCTTGACCTCCTGGATGAGGCCTTCTTCAAGCCTACCTGTTCGTTGGAGTTCATCGACATCCATTTGAAGCGCAATGACCTTGGAATCCGGCGCATTCGCCGCATTCAGGGTCTTATGCGCGAGTACACCGGCCGCGCGCCGCTGCTGATTCTTGCTGCCCTCCAGGTCGACGCCCAGTTCCTCTGCTTGTTTGAGCATCCATTTCGCGAGCTGGTTTGTGCTGATCGTCTTCGGGTTGATTGAGACTCCAGCCTGGAGGTGCAAACGAATCATCATGAGCCTCTTGGCGGCTGACTCGCCGGCCTGGGCGAGAGTGGCAACGATGACATTGCCAACGGTCAACATCAAGCGATCTCGCAACGGAACCTGGCCATGTTTGTCTTCGAATTTTAGGAACGACCCTTTGTAGATGTTCATGAAGCTCTCGTACTGGATGTCGGAGCCGTGGAGCTTCGGTCCTGCTGCGTTCATCAGATTATCCTGACTGAACAATAACCCGCGTGCTATCAGGTTCCTAGTGTTCGCAAGGTCTGCCTGCGACAACCAGTCGTTCACAACTTTCATGCACGCCTCTGTGCCCACGCTTGAGCCGATCGCCTGCGAGCAGGATTCACTGTAAGCAAAGCCACTGCGGATGTCTTGCCTGTCGGTAATACCCGTCAACCAGTCGGAAAGCAGTTTGCTGCTCAACCAATCCGCATGAGCTTGTGCGAGCTTTTGCCATGTCGGGTGAAACGCGTCGAGCGCCTTTTTGTACTCGTCGGGGAAACGCTTGAGTGCATCCAGATCTAGCGCGGGAACTCGCTTACCATGCTCGTCGAGCTTGGTGCTGGCATCGACCCAAGCATCGTCCGCAGCCTCTTTTTTCGTTGTCGGCATATCGTTGACTTTCCGACTCCAATCGTCCATTGCCTTCTTTGTGCTGCCGGGCTTGAACAGACTGAGAATCATGTTGAATCCACCCGCATAATCCGGTACGCCCCTCGCGCCTACTGGCGGAGGAGATTTGCTATAAAGATCGGCATTTGCTCGCGCGGCGGCGGCGGAAGATCCGTATTTCAATTCAGCCATCTCACTCCCGCGTGCGCGAATCCCTTCCTTTGCCCGCTCTAACAATTGGGCAGTAGTGGCTTTCCAATACATCTTTTCGTCGAAGCCGTTATTCAGGCTCGGCACCGTCAGTTCGCTCAGATCGTTCGCGATGCCGACAGGATCGTTGACCGCCAGAATGAACCCTTTCTGGTTCGGCGTCGCACGCATCGCATCGATGATTCGGGGCGGCAGCTTCCGCTTCCCCTGAGTAATTTCGCTTTTCGGATCCCGGTTGCTGTATCCGAACGCCTCTTTCATCGCCTGCTCGTTCATCGAAAAGTGCGCGATCTGTGTGTAGGCCGCTTCGAAGCTCGCCGCGTCATCGGCGGTACCCGCCAATACTTGCGCTACCTCAACGCATTGCATGTGCTGTTTGCGCCAACTTGCGTCGTGGATCTTGTTAAAAACAAGATCCTTGGTCCACCGTACATTGGACCAGCCTATCCAGAAATTCATGCCCGCCGGGTTGTCGCAGCCGGGCGTATACTCGATGTCGACGCAGCGGCCAAGCGTTTCGAAAGACAAATCACCGGCATTTGCACATCCTTGAGTCATCAGATTCTCAGCATCGGCCGGCGGTGGTGTCGAGCCTGGCGGGAAGCTCCACATAATCCCGTCTTCCAGTACCGTGTAAGCACGCAGTCGCCGACGCCTTTCGTCATAGGTGTACAGATAGCCCGGTCGCAGTGCCCTGAGAGAATATTTGGCCGTCGCGACCGACTGGGGTGCACGACTGTCGATCTTGAAGTGACCAGACAATCCCGGGGCCTTAGCTGCGCCGCGCGGACATGCGACTGCGTACCGAACGGGGTAGAACAGCAACGACTTGCGATCACATAATGGACAGGTGGCGGTCATGATTCGGTCCTCTGCGCCTTTGACAAGCGGGATGATTGTTCGAGTTGTCGGAGTTCGTCGGAGGTAAAGAGCGACACAATCTCGGGCCACGTTATACGGCCATCGATCATTTCGGTTCTCGCCTGAACGAGTGTTGGATGCTGCTCAAATGCGGAGCCGTATTTCACGCAATGCCAAGCGTAGTCCGCTAGATCGTCCGCCTGCGTAAGCCCAAACTGTGCGGCATCGCCGAATAATCTATCGAGCGTGGCCGGTAGCGATGCAACCTCCTGAATTGGCACATCGGATAATCGATCGACCACCTGGGTAGCGACATCGCTGCGGTTGATGCGCGGCCATTGATCGTTGCGAGGCCACGCAGGCACGTGCCCTTCGAGCAGATCGGTCGCGACTCCTCGCCCCGAGATACTCCACTGGTGCCCTGCCCAGATAAATTGCCATGACTGGATCGGCCCCAACAACGCTTGTCGCTGCGCCGGATCGAAGGTTGCTAGAGTCAACGCCAGTACACGAGGATCGTAGAAACGCCAGAACACTGGTTTGCCATCCACACCGGGACCAACAAGGTAACGGGCGATATGCTCGACGAGCGATTCACCATCGAGATCGCTATCGAGCCACGCGCAAACGACGGGCGGATGGTCTCTGACGGTTTCTGCATCCCAGGCTTCGGTAACGATAGTCTGAGCTGCTTCATCAAGAGCGGCCACGTCAACGAGCCTTGGCATCAATTCCTCACGATGCGCGAGTACGCGGGGCGTGCAAGGACGCATATCAAGCGCAGCCAGTGCCGGCGCGTGGGCAAGCGTCGCCGGCTCGATCAGTAGGAAGCCGCGCGTCAGGGGTCCCGAAGGCTCGGAAACGGCCTGCATTGGCAAAAGGATTGTCGTCATCGCGTTACGTCAGTGAGATTGACGCATTACCAGCCTGCGCGGCACCGTCAGCCAATTGTGAGCACAAATCCGATCCAGGGAATTGCGCCGGCATGCTCTGCGGGCCCACCGTATCGTGGCTACCCGCATGAATCTTGTTCTCGCCGGGCGTATAGCCGACAATGCCTTTCGCGCTGACTTCAAGCTGGCTGTTGCCGGCGGTCAAGCGAATGCCCTGCTTGGCTGTGATGTTGATCCAGTCCGTCGTGCTGATGATCGACAAGACCTTCTTCGCCAGCAGCTCCAGCTCGTCGTTTTCCGCATGCACCTGCACTTTGCCGCTCGCCGCGATCAGCTTTATTCCCATTTTGTGCACGAACAACGAGAACTTGTCGGAGACGCTGGCGAAGAGCGATTTTCCCGTCGCGACCGACACGCTGTCGCCGGCCGTGACGGCCACGTGCTGGCCGCCAGTGACATGCGCCGTCGCGGGCGTCGTGACGGCGATGCCGGCCGCGCCGGCCAACAGCAGATGGGCTTCATTGAGTTCAGGGAAGTCGCCCTCGTCACTGCTGCCCGTCGCACCCGCTCCCTGGATACCATCCACCTGCGATTTCAGCGCGTCGGCGATCATTGTCTGGTCCGCCCCGTTGTCCTGCGCCTGATAGTGCTGGGCGAGCTTGCCAAGTTGCCCGTGTAACGTTTGCGCTTTGGTCAGGCGTGATGCCGGCTCTCCGATATCCGAGAGATGCCCCTGTGCGGCGGGACGCACCTCCGTGCTGATCACCATGCCCTTGCCGGTGCGGATCGCGCCGACCTCATCCGTACGCAGCTCGAAGCCCTCGCCGCGGGCATCCTTGCGCCCCTGCCAATCCTCGATTCGCTTGATCTTGCCGAGCGAGAGTTGGCTCGCCGCATGGTCGGACCGAAGTTGCACCTGAATGGCATTCGCCGTATCGTCGAAAATTAGATGATTGCTGCGACCGGACGAAGCGTTGCCGTCCGCACCGGTCAGCTCCCGGCTGCGAATGCCCATCAGCGCATTCTCGTCCGGCAGCTTCCACGACGGGATGTTGCGCGCGTTCATCACGCGGCCCGTAATGATCGGGTGGTCCGGATTGCCGTCGAGCCATTGCACGATGACTTCGGAACCGATGCGGGGCAGTGCCGCCACCCCTTGGCCGCCACCGGCCCAGCTGCTTGCGACCCGCACCCACGTCGAATACTTGCCTTCGCGATCCCAATGGAATTGAACCAGCACGCGGCCGTGCTCGTCGGTGTGAATGCTCGTGCCGGACTGGCCGACGACGGTCGCCGTCTGCGGCGCGAGAATCTTCGTGTCGACGCTATTGAAGCCGCGCCCGGGCCGCCACGGGGTCGCCTTGGGTACACACGTGAACTCATTGCGGTATTCCGCCAGCACCCCCGTGTCCTGCAAATAATTGTTGGTCGCCACATGCCGAACCGCGATGATCAGGTATTCGTCGTCGCTCTGATCGCGGCTCAGCGCTGAGCCATAACGGTCCGTCAACCGGAACCAGCGACCCGGCTGCACGAAGCGATTGTTGCCCTTCGCATCGAAGCGTTTGATCGTCGCTTCGATTTCCTCCATCCGGCGGTTCGCGACCTGATAGCCGTGCTCCATGTTCCGATAGCCATACGCGCCGGCGTACTCATTCCATTCAAGCTTCGGCAGCGCGGCTTCGGGGTTCAACAGGCTCGTTTGGACGTGGGTTGGTGTCGGGCTCTTGAAGTCGAAACGTGACAGCTCCGCATGCGTCGACGTGGTCTGCTGGAACGGGGACCAGCTCAGAATGCTGTCCGATTCCTCCGCGCCCATGCCATTGTGAAAGCGGATTTCGTGAACCTTGCCGTCGATCGCGGGCGCGGACCGCGTCGGATCGGAGACGGTCAGCTTGTGCGACGTGGCCGTGTGCTCGTACCAGTACAGATAGCCAGCGTGTTCCCAGCGCCGATGAAGGTAATTGTGGTCGTCTTCGTCGAACTGGCAGGCCATCGTCATTCGCGGATCGTCTTCGCCGACCTGCCACGCCCATTCGGGTAACACACCGTAGTCCTGAAAGACCGTCGCGGTCTGGTCGTGAAGGTTCTGATCGAGGAACAGGCGATTGTGCTGGCTGTACTTCAGGTAGCGCAGCCACGGGCCGACATGCGCCTCATAGAACACCCAGCCGCCGTCCGTGCGAACGTGCCGGAACGCGAAGATATGGCCGTTGAAATAGCGGTGGCTGCCGTCGCCACGCGCCAAGCTAGCCGTCACGCGCTTGCCAATGAAATCGTTCGGCGCGAGGTGATCGTTGTCCGACAGGATTTCGATCTTGTACGCGAAATCCTTTGATAGCGCTTCAATCGCCTCGAATGCGTTCGGCAGCAGGATTCTGTAAGGCGAGTTATCGTCCGGAAAGCTGATTTGCACTTGCCGGTTGTGCTGCGGCCCCAGCGCAAGGTCTCTCAGGGCTTGTGCCGTGTTCTGCATTGTTCTTATCCGTTGATCCGGGCGCGGAGTGCCGACGGGCCGCCCGTGCGCCCTTGAATGCACCGGCAAAGTGGGGCTGACAATGCGCATGCCCGTCCCGACGTGCCGCAATAAGCTCAGACGTATACCACAAAGGCCCGAGAAGGCCCACGGGGAGAATTGTCAGGGATGTTGAAAATGACTGGCAGCGGCTGAGTGATGCCACACGGCACCTCAACGAACTTTACGGGACACACATCAACTTGATCCGGGTAGCGACCGGTCAATCGTACCGAAAGAGTGCTTTTAGGGGCGCACCCCTTTCGATATAATTACGCCCTTGTCGGCACTCAGACGAACGCCTGTGGCCCTTACAGGCTATACGTTTGGGGTAAAAAGCGCGGGAAGCTTGGTTCAAGCAGACTGCGCCAAGCTGACAGAAGAGGTGCCGGGAGCGTGCTACCAACACAACCCCCGGCGATTTTTTTGGCTTGGGAGCCTGTTCCGTGGAGGGAACACCACGGCTATCACATCTTTGTGGAAGATAGTGAAGCACTGTAGTCGATGCGAACAATAAGGGGGCAGGCGCGCCGCGTCAAGTCCTTGCGCGCGCCATGCGTGGATTTTCATCGCCTACTATTTTTCGATAGCGCTGTGATTTTATACAGTGCTGTCGCCGTTCACTCTTTCGGAGCAGGCCATTTTCTAGGTGGAAAATGGTTTTCAAACTGCTTCGTCTTGTCGGCGTGCTCGATACCGTCGGCGTCAAGAAAACAACGCTGTATCGCTGGATTCGCGAAGGCAAGTTTCCAGCGCCGGTCCAGTTGGGTGCCAGGAGCGTCGGCTGGCGCGCCACAGACGTCCAGCAATGGGTCGAATCCCGTCAGTCCACGCGGGGGCAGGCATGAGCGCGCATGCCCCGCTGATCAGTCGCGGCGGCCCGTATGGTCGCGCGATGGGCGCGGCCGTCACGGCCCGCGACGCCGCATTCGTGCGTTGCCGCGATGCCCGACTCCGCAAGCTCGCCGGAATCCTTGATGACATCGAGGGGCGCTTTTGGAATCGTGGCGACGACGCCGGCAAGCTCGTCGCGATCGCCGTGATGCTCGCTTCGACGCTCACGCTCGAAGCCCCGCGCCTGACGACAAAGCAACTTGGCACCGCCTGCGAGAAGTTCGTCCAGGCGATCGCCGCTGCTGAACAGGATTCGGCGAACTATCGTCGTCGACAGTATCGACAGCTGCGGAAAGCCTATCGTGCGCTTTACAACGACATCGATGCGCAGTGCACGGACGGGACGCGCCGTTTGCAAGTTAGCGCCCTGCTGCGAGGCGTCGCGCTCGGCCAATCACTGGCGCAGGGCAGCTCGCGACTGGATATCGAACAGCTCAAGCTGGCGACCGCCGTGCTCAAGGGGGAGGCCGCCTGATGCTCCCCCAAAGTCACTTTGCACTAGGCAATACGCGATGCTGGGCGTCGCGATTTGCGTCGCCCAGCATCGCGCGGTATCCTGTGCGCGTCGCTGAGACAACAGTGACCCGGTTTGGCGACCGGAGATGCTCCAAGGCGGACAACCGCCTTCGCGCGGTTTTTTTACGTCCGTACACCTTGCGCCTTCTATGGTCGGGCCTTGGTGGGGGTGCGTTCGCGCACGCCGGTTCCCTTGGACGCCGGTTCGCCAACCCTGCCTTGTGCCCGGCCACCCCATTTGGCGATGGGGCCGGGTTCGTCAACCCGTCCAAGGAGGTCGCATTCAATGCGCCAGTCCACGCACGCCCATACCGGGCAGCAATCCCACCTCATTCAATCCATCGTCCGCGCAGCACTGCGCGACGCGGCAATCGCCAACACGTATCAGGACGCGCTCGATGCAACCGGCCCAGCACTGAGCGCGATCGCCGCGCTCGTCCGTGCGGAGGTGCGTCATGGCTGAGCTGCGCTGCAAGATTGGCGATCTGGCGATCGTCACGAAATGCGATGCACGTTCACGCATCGGCATGCTGGTCGAGGTGGCATCGGCTCGTCCGACGCCCGACCACGATTGGCGCGTGCGGATCTTGCGCGGCCCCGTCACGGGGCGCAGCGTCTACAGCCGGAGGTTCGGCGAATTCACGCATGCAGCCGTCCACGATTGGAACCTCACCCCGATTCGCGGCGAAGCGGAGCTGGACTGCACGATCGACGTCGGGCAACTCCTCGCGTCGATTCTGGAGGTGCGCCATGTCTGAATTCCGCCTGCCGAACGAAGCCGCGATGG